>JAFWTG010000066.1 GCA_017519005.1 Oscillospiraceae bacterium
CCCCAAGGGCAAGGTGCTGAACTCCGTGGGCGCGGGCGACTCCATGGTGGCCGGCTTCCTGGCCGGCTGGCTGGGGAAGGGCGACTACGACTATGCCCTGAAGCTGGGCACCGCCACCGGCTCCGCCACGGCCTTCTCCATCGGTCTGGCCGAGAAGCCGCTGATCGACCGGCTGCTGGCGACGCTGTAATCCGATTTCGAAGCCCTCCGTCAAATCTTTATATCAATAAAATAGGCGTTGTCTCAATTCAGCATGTGAGTGCTGTTTTGAGACAACGCCTTTGCGTTGGATCAGAGATCAGCTGCCCGCGGGACTGACGGGCGGGTCAGTCAGCCGCGGGGCTGACGGGGGGATCAGTCGGTCAGGCGGGCTTCTTCGACCACGTAGCGGTACAGCCAGAGGACGAACAGCTCACGCGGGCAGCGGCCGGTGCCGTCGAAGACGCCGCCCTCGGCGCGCTCAATACCCAGCTCGTAGCCCCAGGCGGCCGCGTCCTTCCACCAGGTGCCCTCGGTGTCGGTGTACGGATTCTCCGGGCTCTGCGGGGCGGGCTTGCCCTCCATGGCCCACAGGAAGACCATCAGCTGGTTCCGGGTCACGTTCATGTCGGGGCTGAACCTGCCGTCGCCGGTGCCGCCGGTGAGGCCCTCGCTGACGGCCCACAGCACCGCGTCGTGATACCAGACGCCGTCGGCCACGTCGGAGAACGAGACCTCAGCGCCCTCGACTCCGGGCTTCCCGGAAACGGCCCACAGGAAGACCACGGCCTGCGCGCGGGTCATATCCATGCCCACGCCGAACTTGCCGTCTCCCACGCCGCCGGTATAGCCGTTGACGAAGGCCCATTCAATGGCCTCGTGCTCGGGTGTGCCGATGGGGTACTGCTCCAGGTCGGTGAAGTGGCTGATCTTGCAGTCGTGCTCCAGCTTTTCGATGGGCAGGAGCTTTTCGTCGGTGTACTCCTTGCCCTCGAAGAGGACCGTGGCGGTGAGCTTCCGCTGGCCCTCCTCCAGCTCGGTGGCGGGCTTCATGATCTCCTCGCTGAGCTCCGCGATCAGCGTCTGGGTGTCGCCGCAGACGGCGCAGCGGAAGGCGGCGATCACCAGGCTGTTGTCCTCGGACCAGGTCCACTCCGGCTCGCCGTAGCTGTGGCCCGTGGGGACGACGGGCACCGGCATGACGAGCAGCATGCCGCAGCGGGCGCAGACGAAGCCTTCGCTCAGGCCGGGTCCCGTGCAGGTGGGCGGCACGGCGGGGATGGACTGGGGATCGTGGCCCAGGGGCTCCAGAATCTCGGGCTCCTCCAGGATTTCGCCGCAGCGGGCACAGACGGTACCCTCGGTGGCGCCGGCCTCGGTGCAGCTCGGCTTGACGCCGGGGATGGTCTTGGGTTCATGGCCCAGGGCCTCCACGGGCTCCTGCTCCGCCAGGACCTCGCCGCAGCGCTCGCAGTGGGCGCCGGCAGTCAGGCCGGGCTCGGTGCAGCCGGGAGCGACCGCCTCGTCGATGACGGTGCTGTGACCCAGCGCCGGGATGGGCTCCGCGCCCTCCAGGATCGCGCCGCAGCGGGCGCAGACGCTTCCGGCGGTGCAGCCGGGCTCCGTACAGGTGGGCTCCACGGCCTCCACGGGCTGGGGATCGTGGCCCAGGGCGTCCAGGGCCTCGGTGCGGGTCTCGCCGCAGCGCCGGCAGGTATAGAGGATCAGACCGGCGTTGGTGCAGCCGGGAGCCGCGGTCTCCACGCCCTCGTCCCAGTCGTGGCCCAGGGCTTCGAGGTCGATGAATATGACGTCTCCGTAGGTCTCTCCCTCATATTCGGCGTGGGCAATGTAGCTTTCCCAGCCGGGATTCAGGCAGTCCGGCTCTGTTATCATGCTCGTGATTTCGGCCTCCAGGGTAATCTCGTCGCCGCAGCGGGCGCAGACGACGGTGACGGAGGCGCTGCTGAAGTTTTCCTCGTCCCAGGTCCAGACCGCGTTCTCCGCGTCGTAGTCGTGCCCAAGGGCGGGCTGCTCGACGGTCTTGACGTCGGTGTAGGTCTCGCCCTTGAAGACTACGGTGGCCGTGTAAACGGTCTGCCCAGCCTCGGTGCAGGTCGCCTCCGTCGTCTCGGCAGTGACCTCCGCGGGCAGGGTCAGGTCCTCGGAGCTGTCGTTGGGCGTAAAGACCGCGTTCGCCATGGAGTAATCGTCGGCCCACACCCATTCCGGACCCTCGTAGCTGGGCTCGGGAGGCGCCGGGGGCGCTTCGCCGCCCAGGTTTACGGTCTCGCGCTCCTCGATGTGCTGATCGTTGCGCTCAGTGGTGGTGATGGTGAGCTCGCCCACGCTGTCGTCGGTAAAGGTCAGCAGGGCTACCAGCTCGCCGGTCTCGATGGGCGTTTCAATGGCATAGGCCAGCACCACGCTTCCCTCGCCGGCCTTCACAGCCTTCAGCGCGTCGCTATCGGCGGAGACGAAGGTAACGGTATCGGGGTACGTGACCGTAATCAGTCCGTTGGTGGTGGGCTCGTCGGCAATGAGCTTGACGGTCTTGCCCGTCGAGGCCTCCTCGGGCTCCGGGGTCACGGCGTGCAGGGAGCCGACGGCCTCGGTGGGCTCGGGATCGGGTTCGGGATCAGGCTCCGGATCAGGGTCCGGGGCGGGCGGCGTGTAGCCGGGCACCTTGGACAGTTCGAAGAGGCCGCCCACGGGCCAGACGTCCACGGCGAAGGAGCCCGCCCGGATGATCTGGGACTCCGCGCCGTTGGTCACGAAGTTCTCGGCCATGATCAGATCCACCCGGCTGATGCCCAGGTCGATACGGCTCCAGAAGAGGCTGGCGCCGTCGAAGTAGAGATCCTGCCAGTAGGTGGTGTCGGCGGTGTAGCCAAAGTTCAGCACCTGCTCTGCGCCGACCACGGCCACGGCGTTGTTGTTTACGGTCAGGCGCACGTCATAGACCAGACCGCCCGCGGTCAGCAGGAAGTAGTGGTCCACGTTCTCCTCAGTCTTGTAGTAGGAGATGCCAACCAGGGCGCCGGTGCCGGTGTAGTTCCGCATGGAGATCTGGGAGACGCGGCTGCCGTTGGCCTTGTTGATGGTGTAGAGGTTGGTGTTGTAGACGCCCAGGAGGACGTTCTGCGCATAGAGGGCGTCGCCGGGCGCCTCGATGTCGGTGTAGTATGTCCGGGTGGTGCCGGTGCCCAGCTGGGTCAGCTCGAAGGTCTCCAGATCCAGGGTATAGAGCGGGGACTGGCTGGAGCCGTCGTAGGTGGAGACGTAGACCGTGCCATTCCTGTCGATGGCGGTCTCATAGACCCAGTCGGAGAGGGGTTCCTCGTGGAGCTTCGTGTATTCGGGCAGACCCCGCATATTGAACTCGATGACGTAGGCCGCGCCGTTCTCGTCGCAGACGATGCCGTTCAGGGTCTTCTCGATGAAACGGACGCGGACAGTGGCGGAGGCGGAAATCTCGGGATAGGCTGTGGAGGTGGCAGTGATGATCGCCGTGCCGGTCTCCACACCGGTGACCATGCCGCGGCCGTTGACCGTGGCGACGGCGGGATCGGAGCTGACCCAGGTCACGCTGTCCGTCACGCCCCAGGGGGAGAGGGTGGCGGTGAGCTGGACGCTGTTCTTGCCGATGATCTCAAAGTCGGTCTTGTCCAGGGTCATGCTGATCTCGGGATCCTCCAACTCCTCCTTGTTCAGGTTCAGCCGGTAGGTGCCCACGTTCAGGGCGTAGTCCGTGACCTCCACCAGGTAGTGCTGGACGTCGTCGCTCAGATCGCAGACGGCGTTGTAGACGTCTCCTGCCGCGGCGTTCCGGTCGGAGCCCTGGCTGAGCAGGACGGTGCCGTCCTCTTTGAGGATGCGGAAGGACGCGACGTACTGGTTGTCGCGGGCGGTAACGTAGAGCTTGCGTGCGCCGCTGATGTCGCTGGTCGCCAGGGCCACGTCCTCGATGGCCGGGGCCTCGTTGTCCACGGTGATGGGCAGACTGACCTTCGCGCCGCTGTGCAGGGCGTCCCAGTCCACGGAGCCGTCGGCCTTGACGTAGTACTCGGGGGCCAGCTCGAAGCTCAGGGTGAGTCTGGTGTTGTTTGCCACGTCGGCAGGGAGGAAGTAGTTGATGTCCGGCATGGCGTTGGTGCTGTACCAGGAGCCGTCGTTGCTGTTGTAGTAGGCGCCGTTGGCGCTGCCGCTCACCAGCTCGTAGAGGGGCTCCGCCTGACCCTCGGCCATGACACGGAAGCGGGAGGCCGCCGCGTTCCGGATGGCGGAATAGTGGAAGGAGAAGATCTCGTCGCCGAAGGCCGGGGCGATGGCGTTGCGATTCTCGTCGTAGTAGTTCTCGCTGACCACCGGGTTGCCGCCGATGGGTGTGCCGAACTCCTGACCTGCGTAGCGGAGCAGGAAGGTCTGGAGCGCTTTGGCGGTATCGGCGCCCAGGACGCTGTTGAGGTAGGGATTCCGGGTCTCGCCGCCGAACTTATAGGCCAGGTAGGAGCCCTTGTTGAACATGGAGAAGTCCGTCCAGGAGCCGTAGTAGCCGATGACAGGAATGGAGTGGTCCGCGCCGGCTTCGCTGCTGCCGGTGATTTCCCTGGCGTTGACGTAGCCCTCCACGTAGTTGCCGTTGAAGTCATAGTTGGCGATGCTGTCCTTCAGATCGAAGCTCAGGCCGATCTTCACGCTGCCGCCGGCGGGAACTGTCACATAGTTCTGGCCGGAGCCCGCCGCGTCGGCCAGGCCCTTCAGGATCAGGTAGGCGTCATAGGTATCCGTATCGCCGTCCGCGTCCACGTCCGCCTTGTCGGGGTTCACCGGAACGGCCTCAATGAGCCCGGCGCAGAGGTCCAGGACGGCCTGGGCGTCCAGCGCATCCACCTTGCCGTCCCCGGTGAGATCGAAGAGGCCGGCAGGAGGAACCTGATCGATGGGCTGGCCGTCCACGGTCCAGCTCAGGCCGGCTGCCAGGCTCACGATGGTCTGGGCTCTGGCCCGGTTGTTGCCGCTGCCGGTGATGTTCTGGGTGAAGAAGTCGGCGCCCAGCTCGTAGATCACGGGCTGATCGGTCAGGTTGTTCAGGGTATAGGCAAAGCTGTAGGCGCCCACGCGCTCCGGGTCATCGCCCAGCTCAACCTTGACCTTGCCGTCCCGCACGTTGGACTTCGCGGAGAGCGGCGCTCTTGCGGGCAGGCTCTCGGGGTCGATGAGCACGTAGGTCTTGGCCGTCACGGCCTTGTCAACCCTGGCCAGGCCTGCGCCCTGCTGGATCACGGGGTAGTAGATATAGTTGTTGTTGGTCATGTGGATGGGAACCGCAGTGGACATGATGAGGCTCTGGGCCAGCTGCCGCGTGGAGAGGGTCTCGGACTTCAGCCCGTTCTCCCGGACGTACTGGGCCACCAGCGCGGCGATGCCGGTGATCTGCGGCGCCGCCATGGAGGTGCCGGACATGGAGGTGTAGCCCGTGGTGTTGTTGCCGTTGACGGAGTAGATGCTGCCGCCGGGGGCGGTGATCTCCGGCTTCAGGCTCAGGTCGCTGGGCACGCCCCAGGAGGAGAAGCTGCTCATGCTGTAGCGGCCGTTGGCATTGAAGTTGGCGCCGCCGACAGAGGCCACGGTGAAGGCGTTGGCAAAGGAGCCGGGGCTGCCGCCGGTGAAGTAGTTGGCGTCGTCATAGTAGAGGTTCCGGCTGGGGCCGCCGGCAGCGTAGGACCAATGGTAGGCGTTGCCCATGGAGATCGATACCACGGTGTCGCTCTCGGCCAGGCTGTCCAGAATGCTCTGGTATTCGGGGCTGGTGGCAAAGCCCGCCGCGGCGGAGCCCAAGGAGAGGTTCACGGAATCGGCGTTCAGGACGATGGCGTCCTCGATGGCGACCATGTAGTCGGAGTCATAGGCGCCGCCGTTCTTGCCGAAGACCTTCATGGTGAGGATCTGGGCGTCGTAGGCCTGGCCCTTGATCTTGTTGTTGCCGTTGGCGGCCTCCGCAAAGCCGCTGCCGCTGACCACGTACATGTTGCCTGCCGCGATGCCCTCCACGTGGGAGCCGTGGTTGCCCTGGGCGTCGTTGCGGTGGGTGATGTCGTAGTCGCTGTCCACGTAGTTATAGGCGTATGGGATTTTCGTGCTGAGATAGGTCGTGGCGGGGTCGATGCTGACGTTGAGCTGCTCCGCTTTGGCGGCGATCTCCTCCGCCGTCAGCAGATTCAGCCCGGCCAGATACGTCTCATAGCTCTGGCCGGCGGCCTCGGCATGGAGCTGCAGGGAGTGCTCCAGGCCTGCGGCGGAGAAGGAGATGTGGTCCTTCTCAATGCCGGTGTCGATGACGGCCAGACGGGAGCCCGCGCCGGTGAGGCCCGCCGCCCAGACCTTGTCGGTTCCGGTCTGAAGTGTGGAGCGGTACATGCTGGGCTGCTCGCCCTCGTCCTCCGTACGGTCCGGCTCATACCGGGCCTCCAGGACCACGGAGCTGACGCCCTCCAGTGCCCGGATGGCGTCCAGCTTGCCGTAGGGGACGTTGGCGGAGATCATGTTGCCCGCCAGGGTGATGTTCCAGACCACGTCCAGGGGCTGACCGCCCAGGACCTCGTCGGAAATGCGCCCGGCCAGCTCCTGCTGCCGTGCCTTCAGGGCGGCGCGGTAGTCCAGGGCCGCGGGGTTGGCGGAGACGTTCCGGGTGGAGTAGCCCTTTCCGAGGGTGGAGGCCTCCTCCAGAACGATGGAAACGCGGACGAGCTCGTCGGGGTCCCGCTCCGCCTCTTCATTTCTGCTGACGCCGGGCGTGATGGGGGCGGCCCTGCCCGTGGAGACCAGCTCCCAGGCCACGGGCGAGCGTGTCTCGCTGCCCTGCGCCGCGAAGGCCGGCCCGGTGACGGAAAGGACCAGGACCAGGGACAACAGCAGGCAGAGCGTGCGTTTGCTGATGCGCTTCATGGGGATTCTCCTTTCAATGAAATTATACAACAGAACTGTTGTTACGTATATTTAACCATATTTTGTATGAGCTGTCAACAGTATTTCCGCAAACAGTTCCGTTTTGAGAGGCAGATTTGCCAGCGGCTCCCGATTTAAGGTTGACAAAAGTATGCATTTATGATTAAATAATTGCAAAGAATAAGGTTCACATGCCGAATATAAAGCATTTGTATACTTTTTTATCATGTCACATCTCTGCCCAGCAAGGCACGCTTATGTTTGATATCACATATGCAATTATCGTATAATGATTCAAACCGGCGCAAGTCAGGCAGAGAGCGGCAGCCGCGTATATTGCGCCTCGCGCGATATAAATACATGAAAGGAGCAATCCCCATGAAGCAGCAATGGAAACGTATGATTTCCGTGTTCCTGACCCTGGCGCTCGTGGCGGGCCTTGCGGTTCCGGCAATCTACGCCGAGCCCGCAAAAACCGCCGGCGGTCTGGAATTCGTGGAGATCGACCCCCAGACCCTGCAGGTACCCAGAATCGGAGACGTGGAGGACGCCGCGGAGCAGCCTGACGCGGAGACGCCCCCCTACGGTCTCAATGATCGGGTAAGAGTGTCCATCGTTCTGGACGCTCCAGCCACCCTTGACCTTGGATATGAGATCCAGGGAATCGCACAGAATGAAAAGGCCTTGGCCTACCGGGCCGCCCTGCGCCGCCAGCAGGACGAGCTGGCGGCCCGAATCTCCGCGGAGGTCCTGGGCGGCGAAGCGCTGGAGGTCAAATGGAACATCACCCTGGCTGGCAACATGATCTCCGCTTTCGTGCCCTACGGCAAGCTGGACGCCATCCGGAGCCTGGACGGCGTTGCAGCCGTGGAGCTGGAGCAGCAGTACGAGCCCATGAAGACCGCTGAGGGTGAGATCGCGAAGCCCACCATGATCAACGCCAGAGACATGCTTGGCGCCGACGGTCCCGAGGCCTCCAAGTACAACGGCGCGGGCCGCAGACTTGCGGTCATCGACACCGGCCTTGACTGGGAGCATCAGTCCTTCAACGCGGACGCCTTCCTCCATGCCATTGAGGAAGACGGCGCGCTGGACAAGCTGATGACGGCCAGCGACATTCCCTCTACCGGTCTGAACGGCAGAGGCATCTACATGAACGCCAAGATCCCCTACGCCTACAACTACGTGGACGAGAACACCACCATCAACCACGCCAGCGACACCCAGGAGGAGCACGGCTCCCACGTGGCCGGCATCGCCAACGCCAACCGCTACATCAAGCAGGGCGAAGAATACGTCGATGCGGCTGAGGCTGTCGGCGTCGTGGGCGAAGCGCCCGACGCGCAGATCATGGTCATGAAGGTCTTCGGCTCCGGCGGCGGCGCCTACGACTCCGACTACATGGTCGCCATCGAGGACGCCATGATGCTGGGCGCGGACAGCGTCAACCTGTCCCTGGGCTCCAGCACCCCCGGCGGCACCTATATCACCAACGCCACCTACCGGAACATCTTCAACAATCTGGTGGGCAAGGACATCATCGTGTCCATCTCCATGGGCAACAACACCTCATGGGACTCCCAGAAGCAGCTCTACGCCGACGACGTGAACCTGCACACGGGCGGCAGCCCCGGCAGCTTCTCCAACGCCTTCACCGTGGCCTCCATCGACGACACAGGCACCACCGCCCCCTTCCTGCTGTTCAACGACAGCCTGGAGCTGCGCTATCTGGAGGGCGGCGGCTCGGCCAACAACGCGCCTATGCCCAGCGTGAAGGGCAGCTACGAGTTCATCTACGTGGAAGGCCCCGGCGTCGATGACAACAACAACGTCGGTCTTGCCGGCGACAGCTTCCTGGCGCTGGGCCAGGAGAACGTCGCGGGAAAGATCACCCTCTGCGACCGCGGCTCCTCTTCCTTCTTCGCCAAGGCCAACGCTGCCATGGCGCAGGGCGCCGTCGCCATGATCATCGTCAACAATCAGGCCGGCACCATCTCCATGGCCCTGGACGGCTACAACTACACCAATCCCGTCGTCTCCGTCAAGCAGGCTGACGGCGCGGCCATCAAGGCCATCTCCCAGAAGCAGACGATCAACGGCGTCACCGTATACACCGGCGTCATCGAGATCGGCGGCAACGACAACAAGACCCCCATGAAGTACTTCGAAATGAGCAGCTTCTCCTCCTGGGGCGTTCCCGGCACGCTGGAGCTGAAGCCCGAGATCACCGCCCCCGGCGGCACGGTCTACTCTCTGAACGGCTACCACCGCAACGCCACCGGCGGCGGCTTCTCCGGCGGCCATGACCAGTATGAGTACATGTCCGGCACCTCCATGGCAGCCCCCCAGATCCTGGGCCTGGGCGCCGTGTTCGGACAGTATTACACGGAGAACAATCTGCGGGAAAAGACCGGTCTGCCCCTGCGGACCCTGTCTCACAGCCTGCTGATGTCCACCGCTGTTCCTGTTATTGAGGAAGAATCCAACCACTACTACTCCCTGCTGAAGCAGGGCGCCGGCCTTGCCAACATCAACGAGGCCGTCAGCGCCAAGACCTACATCCTGATGGATGAGAACGCCACCACCTCCTGCGCCGACGGCAAGGTCAAGGCGGAGCTGGGCGACGATCCCACCCGGACCGGCGACTACAGCTACAGCTTCACCCTGAACAACTTCAGCGAGGACGCGATGGTCTACACCCTGCGCACCGAGCTCTTCACCCAGGCGCTGGAGCAGAACAACACCCTGATGAGCCACCTGACTGCGCCGCTGAACGCCAGCGTGACCTACACCTGGGAGCTCCTGACCACGCCCGAGGCCCACGACGTGGATATGAACGGCGTCACCGACACGCTGGACGGCCAGGCCATCCTGGACAAGCTCACCGGGCTCTATCCCGCCGACGCCCCCTTTGACGCCGCCGCGGCGGACCTGGACGGCGACGAGAGCTGCAGCTCCTACGACGCCTACCTGCTGTTCCGCTTTGCCGAAGTCGTGGAGCAGGCCGGGGACGAGGGCAATCTGCTGCCCGCCGGCGGCAAGGCCCGCGTTACGGTCCACATGGTTTTGACCGACGACCAGAAGGCTGAGCTGGACGAGCTGCGCAAGGGCGGCGCCTACGTGGAGGGCTTCACCTATGTGGAGAGCGAAAACGACGTGACCCACTCCATCCCGGTGCTGGGCTTCTACGGCTCCTGGACCGACGCCTCCATGTTCAACGCCACCACCTACGCCGAGGCCTACTACGGCAACCCCCAGACCAGCTACTTCACCGCCAGCAACGCCAACGGCTGGTACGTGCGCTACAACGGCTCCACCAACAACAGCTGGTTCCTGGGCAACCCCTACGTCAAGGAAGAGACCTGGCCCGAGGCCAAGCTCGCCATGAACAATGACACCGTCCTCTACCAGGCCACCTACACCCTGCAGCGCAACGTCAACTACACCGGCTTTGCCGTCATCAAGGAGGGCGAGGAGCGCAGCATTCTTGCCACGAGCAACACCAGCGCCTCCGCCGTGGTCGGCGCGTATTACAACACCCAGGCCTCCACGCCCAGCTGGCAGTCCACCAACGTCCGGAACGTGAGCCCCAACCAGGCCGTCTCCTCTCTGGGCCTGCAGGAAGGCGACAAGTTTACCTTCGGCTTCTATGCTCTGCCCGAGTACTACGCGAAGAAGGAGAACGGCACCGCCACCCTGTCCGGCGGCGAGTTTAACCGTCTGCTCCTCTCCGACGAGCTGGGCCAGGGCGCGTACCTGGGCTATACCGTGACCCTGGACAACACCGACCCCGTCATCGATACCGAGAACACCAAGCTCAACGACGACGGCTCCCTGACCGTCGCCGTCCAGGACAACCGGTACGTCGCCAACCTGCGGATCATGGACCTCTCCGGCAAGACCGTCTATGCCTCCGTGGTGCCCGAGCAGACCGCGCCCGGCGCGCCCGTCGTCCAGACCTTCAGCTTCGAGGGCGTGGAGCTGGCCAACGCCGTCACGATCTTCGTGGGCGACTACGCGGGCAACGAGACCGCCATGATGGTCCGCATCGCCGAGGGCGACATCCTGATCGAGCGCGACGTCTACTTCCCGGCGACCGCCCTGGAGGACGGCAAGGAGTACCTGATCGTCAACACAGCCAACGTGGGCAACACCAACGCCCTGAACCGGAACGGCACCGGCGTCAACCGCCAGCAGCTGGTCATCAACCCCGCCAACACCACCTTTGAGACCCCCTACATCAAGGGCGACGACGTCAACGCCACCGCGGTCTGGACCGCGGCCGCCAGCGGAACTGGCTTCAAGATCAGCAACGACGGCAGCTATCTGCGGGCCAACGGCAGCTGGAGCGTCAGCCTCCAGGCCAGCGCCACCGACAGCAACAATGTCTGGACCTGGGACGCCGACAACAGCCGCCTGTCCGTGGCCTACAACAACCGGACCTACTACCTGCGCTACAACAACAATAACTTCTCCATCAACACCGCCACCAACAGCGTCTATCTCTTTGAGAAGAGCAGCTACACCGAGGTCTACGACGAGAACAAGGTCGAATCCGTCACCGTGACCCCGGCCAGCGCCGAGCTCTTCGCCGGCGGTCAGGTCCAGCTCCAGGCGGAGCTCCTGCCCGTGACCCTGGCCGACAAGTCCGTCGCCTGGTCCTCCTCCAACGAGGCGGTCGCCACGGTGGACGAGAACGGTCTTGTCACCGCCGTCGGCGCCGGCACGGTCAACATCATCGCCACGCCCAACTGCTATCCCTCCGTCACCGGCTCCGCGGCCATCACCGTGGTTGCCCGGACGGCCCTGGACGCCACGATCAACGCCCAGGTGGTGGAAGCCGGCGCGCCGAAGTTTGTGAAAATCGACCTCAACGATCTGTCCATGACCGAGCTGGGCGGCGCCGCGGGCGCCCACTACGGCGGCGGCCGCTCCGCGAACATCATCACCGGCTTCGACACCGGCGGCAACGTCATCACGACCTATATCTCCGAGGACAGCTACGAGAGCTCGATCCTGGGCAGCTTCGGCACCACCTCGTACAATTCCCGAGACGGCGCCCACGTGCCGCCCTTCTCCGCCGAGAATGAAGACGGAATCGTCACCGAGGAATACATGTCGCTCTACGTGGCCAACAACTATCTGCTCATGCTCACCGAGGAGGGCGCTCTGAGCGGTTGGAGCGGGCAGAACAACGCCGCCATCGCCTACGCCGGAACCGACGATACCGGCGCCCACTACTACTACATGCTCAACAACAGCGGTCAGCTCCTCTCCGCCATGATTGCGCCGGACGAGGAGGAGCCCATCGGCGTGGACGAGGAGACCGGGGATCCCAGGCTGAACCTGGTGCTCTCCACTTCCACCACGGCCACCCCGATTTCCGGCCTGTCCAGCTCTGCCGGCACCTTTGGGGCCAACAACATGTCCATGTCCGTGGTGGAGACCGAGGAGCTCTACGGCCTGCTGATCGCCAACACCAACAACCGCCGGATCTACTTCGTGGATCTGAACTCCGATACCGCCCAGGCCGTCCTGGTGGCCGGCTTTACGGACATCACCGCCCTGACCACTCTGTATGACGACAATTACGACGTGAACATCATCCCCCTGGACACCACCGGCATCGGCGCCATGCTGATGGCTGAGGCCGCCGCCGGGGAGAAGTTCCCCGCCATGACCCAGGCTGCGCCTGCACCCGCCGGGACCCTGAACGGCAGCCGCGGGACCGGCGACGGGGAAGTGAACGGCGTCTCCGAGCCTGCCGTGGTCATTGAGCTGACCGCCGACGAGGACGGCACCACCAACGGCTTCTTCACCGCCGACTTCGACGAGAGCCTGATCCTCGTCAAGGCCGAGGTCAACGGGAAGGTGGACCACAACTCCATCGTGGAGGCGGAGGGCAGCTACAAGATCGCCTTCGTGGACTGCGACGGCGAGCTTGCCGCCGACGAGGCCGTGGTCAAGCTGTACTTCAAGGGCAGCGGTAATCTCACCGTCGTCACCGAGGAGCTGAACGAAGACTTCGAGCCCGCGGAGGATTCGATCACCATCGGCACGCAGCCCCAGCCCGAGCCCGGCTATGCGGGGCCGGAGTGGATTTGGGCCGACGATTACTCCATGGCGAACGCGGTCTTTACGCCCAACGACAGCTCCGAGGACCTGACCCTGCCCGCGGAGGTCACTGCCGAGACGACGGAGGCGACCTGCACCGAGGACGGGCAGACCGTCTACACCGCTACCGTGGTTTTCAAGGGTCAAACCTACACCGACGTCCGAACCGTCGTGCTACCAGCCCTGGGTCACGACTACGACCGGGAGAGCGCGGTCTGGACCTGGGACGAGGAAAACTTCAGCAGCGCCTCCGTCACCGTCACCTGCTCCCGCTGCGGCGGCGAGCTTACCCTGGAGGCCGAAATCACGACCTTGATTGCGGAGCCGGACTGCCTGAATCCCGGCACCTCCGCCTACATCGCCACCGCCAGCTATGAGGATCAGACCTTCAGCGACTACCGCTTCTTTGAAACCGAGGCTCTGGGCCACGACTGGGACGAGGGCGTGGAGACCATCGCGCCCGACTGCACCAACGCCGGCATCATCCTCTACACCTGCCAGCGCTGCGGCGAGACCCGCACCGAGGCCCTGGACGCCCTGGGCCACGATCCCCAGCCCGTGGAGGCCGTGGAGCCTACCTGCACCGAGCCCGGCTGCACCGCCGGAAGCGTCTGCGCCCGCTGCGGCGCGATCCTGGAGGGCGCGGAGCCCATCCCGGCGCTGGGTCACAGCGTGGTCGTTGACGAGGCGGTCGCCCCAAGCTGCACCGAGCCCGGCCTGACTGCCGGCGCCCACTGCGAGCGCTGCGGCGAGGTCCTGGCGGAGCAGGAGCCCGTGGAGGCCCTGGGCCATGAACCCAAGACCATCCCCGGCGTCAAGCC
>JAFWTG010000067.1 GCA_017519005.1 Oscillospiraceae bacterium
CAAGAAGAACAAGCTCAACCGCAAGGCCATGTCCGTGCCCGACTTCCGCTCCGCCTGCCGGGACTTCGCCCTGGAGTACGTGGACCGGCAGCGCAAGGGCTTCCAGCGCCTGGGCATCGTGGCGGACTGGGAGAACCCCTATCTGACCATGGATAAGGAATTCGAGGCCGAGGAGGTCAAGGTCTTCGGCGAGATGTACCGCAAGGGCTACATCTATAAGGGCCTGAAGCCCGTCTACTGGTGCCCCAAGGACGAGACCGCCCTGGCCGAGGCCGAAATCGAGTACCAGGACGACCCCTGCACCACGGTCTACGTGAAGTTCCCCATCCAGGACGACAAGGGCAGGCTCTCCCACCTGGACCTGAGCAGGCTCTACTTCGTGATCTGGACCACCACCATCTGGACCCTGCCCGGCAACATGGGCGTCGCCCTCCATCCCCAGGAGCGCTACGCCATCGTCAAGGCCCCCAACGGCGAGCTGTACGTCATGGCCGAGGCCCTGATCGAAAAGGTCATGGGCGTGGGCGGCTTCGACTCCTGGGAGCTTCTGGAGACCCACCCCGGCTCCTTCTTTGAGTACATGCTGGCCAGGCATCCCTTCCTGCCCAAGACCTCCCTGCTGGTCAACGCCGACTACGTCACCATGGACTCCGGCACGGGCCTGGTCCACACCGCCCCCGGCTTCGGCGCCGAGGACTACCAGACCGGCATGCGCTACGGCCTGGAGCTGATCGTCCCCGTGGACGACCAGGGCCGCCACACCGACTACGCCGGTCCCTACGCGGGGCTGAAGACCGAGGAATCCAACCCCATCATCCTGGAGGACATGAAGAAGAACGGCACCCTCTTCGCCTCCGAGGACGTGCTCCACTCCTATCCCCACTGCTGGCGCTGCAAGAGCCCCATCATCTTCCGGGCCACCCCCCAGTGGTTCTGCTCCGTGGACTCCTTCAAGGACGAGGCCTGCGCCGCCGCCGAGGAGGTCCGCTGGCTCCCCGCCTGGGGCAAGGACCGGCTCAACGCCATGATCCGCGAGCGCAACGACTGGTGCATCTCCCGCCAGCGCCGCTGGGGCCTGCCCATCCCGGTCTTCTACTGCAAGGACTGCGGCAAGCCCGTCTGTACCCCCGAGACCATCGCCCGGATCTCCGAGCTCTTCCGGGACCACGGCTCCAACGTCTGGTTCGAGAAGGACGCCATGGAGCTGATCCCCGAGGGCTTCGCCTGCCCCCACTGCGGCGGCAAGACCTTTGAGAAGGAATCCGACACCCTGGACGGCTGGTTCGACTCCGGCTCCACCCACATCTCCTTCCTGAAGCGGGACAACCCGGACAACTGGCCCGCCGACGTCTACATCGAGGGCGCCGACCAGTACCGCGGCTGGTTCCAGTCCTCCCTCCTGGTCTCCGTGGGCGCCACGGGCCAAGGCTCGCCCTTCAAGACCTGCATCACCCACGGCTGGACCGTGGACGGCGAGGGCCGGGCCATGCACAAGAGCCTGGGCAACGGCGTGGACCCCGCCGACATCATGAAGGACTTCGGCGCGGACCTGCTCCGGCTCTGGGCCGCCTCTGCCGACTATCACGCCGACGTGCGCTGCTCCAAGGAGATCTTCAAGCAGCTGAGCCAGAACTATCTGAAGTTCCGCAACACCGCCCGCTACTGCCTGGGCAACCTGGACGGCTTCAACGCCAACGAGCTGGTGAAACCCGAGGAGATGCTGGAGCTGGACCGCTGGGCCATCACCCGGCTGAACAAGCTCATTGAGACCGCCTTCAAGGCCTATGACAACTACGAATTCCACGTGCTGACCCACGCGGTCAACGACTTCTGCGTGGTGGAGCTGAGCCAGTTCTATCTGGACATCCTCAAGGACCGGCTCTACTGCGACGAGCGCAACGGCCTGCGCCGCCGCTCCGCCCAGACCGCCATCTATCTGATCCTGGACAGCATGGCCAAGCTCTTCTCTCCCATCCTGGCCTTCACCTGCGACGAAATCTGGCAGGCCATGCCCCACCGCGACGGCGACGACGCCCGGAACATCCTCTTCAACGACATGAACCGGCCCTTCACGGACTACGCCCTGGACGCCGAGACCATGGCCAAGTGGGACACTCTCATCAAGGTCCGCGAGGACGTGAACGGCGTGCTGGAGCAGGCCAGAGCCGACAAGCGCATCGGCAAGGCCCTGGAGGCCGAGGTCCGGCTGCTGGCCCAGGACGAGGCCGCCAAGGCCGCTCTGAACGCCATCCGCCGTATGGATCTGGCGGAGCTCTTCATCGTCTCCGGCGTCACCGGTGGCACCGACATGATCCCCGAGACCAAACTTGACGGCGTCACCGCCCAGGGGACCAACTTCCCCGGCATGCTGATCACCGTCTCCGAGGCCCAGGGCGTCAAGTGCCCCCGCTGCTGGATGCACTCCACCCAGGCCAACGCCGAGGGCCTCTGCCCCCGCTGCGCCAAGGTCGTGGAGGCCCTGCTGTAGGGGCGGCCACCGGCCGCCCTAACCCCTGTCCGTAGGGGCGGTCACCGGCCGCCCTAAAACCTCCCCTGCCAAGGGGAGGTGCCCCGGTGCGCGCACCGGGGCGGAGGGGTTCGGCCCCGGTTATTAGGTAACAGATAATAGAGAATAGAGAATAGAGAATAGAGAATAGTTGCGGTGTCGCTTCGCGACGAATGATAAAACATTCACTCGAAAGGAGAACGCGATATGGAAGCTCCGCTCACCAATCGCTGCACGATAGATCGGGGCAGCCTGCAAAAAGCCTATCGGATTCTATGGCGGCCCAGAATGATCCTTTTGCTCTTCTTCTCCGCGGTCATGATGGTCTGCGCGATTCTGTTGATCTGCTCAGGCGGCTTCGGCCTCGTAGAAGCGGTTATCCTGATCTGCGCAGCCGCCTATGTGCTGCTGGCCCTGACCCAGCCCGCCCGCTTCGCAAAGCTCCAGCTTCGCCGGATGCAGGAGAACTATCAAGCCGATTCCATAGAATTCTGCACGGATTTCTATCCGGATGATATTTCCGGAAGGCGGAACGGCGCCGAGAGTGCCACACACATGCGTTACGCGAATATTAAGTCCGTAAAGCTGTGTCCCGGACTGATTTTGCTATGGACGAAAGGCAGGCAGTTCAACATGCTGGACCCCGCCCGCTTCGAAAACGGAACCGAAGCCGATTTTTGGCGTCTGATGAATGAAAAATGCCCGAAGGCCGTGCCCCGGGCCAAACGAACGCTCTGAAAGGAGATTCTCCATGGAACCTGAAGCCCTGAACGAACGCCCCGTGCCGGAAGGGAACGCGGCGGAAGCCGTCCCCGCCCCCCAAAGCGAGGCCCCCATCCTGATCAATCACTATCACCTGGACGAAGACAGCCTGCGGAAGTCCTACAAGGAGCTCACCAGGAACTTCGTGCTGATCCAGCTCGTGATCTCCGTGGCCCTGCTGGGCCTGGCGATCTTCTACACCGTCCGCTACGCCAAATTCTTCTCCGAGAGCAAGCAGCTGATCTTCATGGTGCTGCTGCTCTACGTGCTGGCTGGCTTTGAGATCTGGCAGGCCCTGAACTCCGTCAACAAGGCGGTCAAGCGGACCATGAAGCGGATCGAGGAGACCCAGCACGTCCGGGAATACGACGTGACCCTCCGCTTCGGCGAGAAGGAGATCGTGGTGGACAACAGCTTCAACGCCGATTCCGGCCGCCTGCTCTATTCCCACATCAAGAAGCTGAAGCGCTGCGAGGACCTGATCATCATCCGGACCCTGGCCCGCCGGGCCTTCACCCTGGACCCCACCCGCTTCGACAACGGAACCGAAGCCGATTTCTGGCGTCTGATGTGTGAAAAATGCCCCGACGCCGTCCCCGCCGACCGGAAAACCGCCATCTGACCCGGCGCAAGGAAAGGAGTCCGCAGCCATGCATGAATCACAGCTTCTCAGCAATCGCTGCGTGATGGACGAGCGGACCCTGCGCAAAACCTACGCCAGGGTCTTTCGCCGCACGCTGTCTCTGTTCTACTTCGGCGCCGGGCTGATCGCGGCCTTTTCCCTGCTGCTGATCGTGCTGCAGGGGACGCTGAGCCCGCTGCCCGTCTTCCTGCTCCTGGCCGGAGCGCTCTATCTCTTCGTCGGCCTTCGGATGCCGAAAAAACAGGCCCGCCGCCAGATCCAGCGCTATGAGGCCGCCGGCTCCGGCGCCAGCCCGGAGGTGGCCGTCTGGTTCGACGAAGACGAGCTCACCGGCCGCCGGGAGGGCTTCGAGGAGCTGACCCACATCGACTACGGCAGCATCCGCTCCGTTCTGCCGGCCGGCGACCGGATCGTGATCTGGACCGAGCAAAAGCAGTACGTGGTGCTGGACGTCGCCCGCTTCGAGAACGGCAGCGAGGCCGACTTCTGGTCCCTCATGAACCGCAAATGCCCCGCCGCCGTCCCCAAGAAGCACCGCGGCTGAGCCGGCACAATTCGGATTCGTCGGAGCCGTAGGGGGCGGCGTCCTCGACGCCCCGAGCGTACCGAAATCTGATACCTGCGGGCCGTCGAGGACGCCGGCCCCTACGGTCAAACAAATCCCATTTTCCCACCAAGGAGGCCATACCATGCCCGAGCTTCCCATCGTCGCCCCCGGCTATGAAGAAGAGAACGAAGCCGCGGAGGCCGAAGCCCTCTCCGGCTGTCTGACGAACCTCTGCGTCATCGACAAGGCCGTGCTGACGGAGGCCATGCGGGGGGCCATGGACCGGCCCTTCTTCCGGGTGCTGCGGATCGTCGAGCTGACGGTGATCGCCGCGGCCCTGGGCCTGCTGATCTGGACCCTGGCGGCGAAGCAGGACCTCTCCACCGTGCTGCAGGCCGTCTTCCTGCTGGCCGCCGCCGTCTTCTTCTACGTGCAGCAGTTCGTCCGCTACCCGAAGAAGGCCGTCCAAACCCAGCTCACCCGTCAGGCCCTGGACGACGGCTCCGCAGCCCTGGAAAACCGCCTGTACTTCACCGCGGAAAACGTCGCCAACCGCCGGGGGGAGGGCGAACAGCTGCTCCACATGCCCTATGAGAATATCAAGCGTGTCTCCGAGACCCGGCGGCTGATCCTCCTGACCACCCGCCGCAACCGGGTCATCCCCCTGGACAAGCGGGGCTTCTCCAACGGCGGCCCCGCGGAGCTCTATCGCCTCCTGGCCGAGAAGGCCCCCAACGCCAAAACAGAAAGAAGGAACCCAAGTTGATCCAAGTCGCGGAAGTGAAAACCAAGCAGCAGCAGAAGGACTTCCTGGACTTCCCGCTGCGGCTCTACCGGGACAATCCCTGCTTCGTGCCGCCCCTCTACGGGGACGAGAAAAAGATGTTCCGCCCGGACTACGTCTACTACGACACCTGCGAGGCCTGCTGCTGGAACGCCTACCGCAGCGGCGTCATGGTGGGCCGCATCCAGGGCATCCTGCAAAAGGCCCACAACCAAAAGACCGGGGAGAAGCGCATCCGCTTCACCCGCTTTGACGCCGTGGACGACCAGGCCGTGGCCGACGCCCTCTTCGACACGCTGGAGCAGTGGGCCCGGGCCAAGGGCATGGACACCGTCTGCGGCCCCCTGGGCTTCTCCGACCTGGAGCGGGAGGGCCTGCTGATCGAGGGCTTCGACGAGCTTGCCACCTTCGAGGAGCAGTACAACGCCCCCTACTACCAGCGGCTCATCGAGAACCTGGGCTACCAAAAGGAGGTGGACTGGGAGGAGCGCAAGATCTACCTGCCGGAGCAGGACGACGGCAAGCTGGAGCAGATGGCGGACTACGTCATGAAGCGCTACAATCTCCACTTCGGCCCCGCCAAAAACAAGCGGGACTTCATCCGCCGCTACGGCGACGCCTTCTTCGAGCTGCTGGACAAGGGCTACGCCGACATCTACGGCACCGTCCCCTTCACCGACGGCATGAAGAAGATGCTGATCGACAACTTCAATCTCATCATCGAGCTGAAGTATGTGGGCGTGATTTTGGACGAACACGACAAGCTGGTCTGCCTGGGGCTCTGCTTCCCCTCCCTCAGCCGCGCCCTGCAAAAATCCGACGGCAAGCTGACCCCGGCCGCCCTGGTCCGGGTGCTGCGGGATATCAAGCGGCCCCGCATCCTCGATCTCGGTCTGGTGGCCGTGGACCCGGAGTGGGCCAACCGGGGCGTGGCCACGGTGGTCTCCGCCCACATCCTGAAGCTCCTGCGGGAGGAGAAAAGCGTGGAGTACTGCGAGACCAACCTGAACTTAGAGGACAACCGCAGCATCATCAACATGTGGAAGCGCTTCAAGGCCGTTCAGCACAAAAAGCGCCGGGCCTACGTCAAGCATCTCCTGTAGCGTGGGCAATTGGAAATCGAATTCCGGAAAAGGAGCTTGTCATGAAAGGACTCCAAACCAAGCGCGCCGTGTATTACGGCCTGCTGATCGCCTGTCTGGCAGGGGCGCTGCTGACGGTCTTTCTGCCCTTCGCCTATGAAGAGGTCCGTCTGTTCGGGACAGACGCAAACCTTGTGCCGATGTCCATTCCGGCCGCGCTGATGCCCGGCACGATGACGCATCTGCTGCAGAAGCCCTCCTACGACTGGGTGCAGGCGGTCTACGCGGCGGTGCTGCTCTTCGCCGCTGTGACGGTGATCCAGTTGATCCGGGCTCTGCTCCGGGTTTTGAGAAGCCTGAACGCCGAGACCCCAGCCTCCGCGCCGCTGCGGCTTGGCTCCGCCCCCGCCGTCGGCCTGGGCTTCTTCGCCCTGCTGACGATCCTGGGGATCTGGAATCAGATTTACCTGAACGAACAAACCGAAATCACCTTGATTTCCCCGCCGATCTGGCCCCTGTCGGGTCTGCTGCTCCATCTCGCCGCCCTGCGCCTTGCGCGGGTCCTGAACGTGGAACGCGCGCGCCCGGCAGCGGATCAGGGCTGTAAAAACTTCGATCATTGACCCGAAAGGAGCTTCCTGTGAATCGCCGTCAAACAAATCGCGCCGTCTGCTATGCGCTTCTGATTGTCTGCCTGATCGCCGCCGCGATCCTTCCCTTTCTCGCCGTCATCTCCCTGTCGTTCGCGAACGAGCTGTATGACTGGATGCCCGGGATTTCCCTCAATTATGAGCTCTATTCCCCGTGGCTGATGGTCTTGCCCGTTCTGTCCGCCCTATGTCTGCTGAGCGCCTGCGTCAAAACCGTCCGTTCGCTGTACACCGGCAAAGCGCTGGGATACCGGGTCCTGGCAGCGCCGTGGCTTGGACTCACCCTCAGCCTGATGCTCTGTATTGCCTGTGCGAGAGGCGGCCCGTTCTTCGGCGCGGCCTTGATTATCCGGCCCCTGCTCGCGGCCGGACTGAATATCTGCGCAATGTTCCTGATCGGAAGTCTGAACAAAAACGATCCATAATCACGTCCTTCGGCCCGCACCCGGCGCCGAAACCGCTCAAAAAACCCAGAGGCCCGCGCCTCTGTCCATAAATCCGAAACACAGAAAAGAGGTAATCAAATATGTTTGAAGAACTCGTTGCCATCCTCTGCGAACAGCTTCCCCTGAACCCCGAGGACGTCACCGCCGACTCCCGCATCAAGGAGGACCTGGGCGCCGACTCCCTGGACGTGCTCCAGCTTCTCATGGCCCTGGAGGAGGAGAAGGGCATCGTCATCCCCGACGAGGTCCTGCCCACCCTGAAAACCGTGGGCGACATCGTCAACTACATGGAAAGCCAGCAGTAATACTGAACTCCCATAGAAACCTTTAATCTGTTCCGGCAGGAATTGTGCCATACTTCGTTGTCGTCCTTGCCGGGCGTCAAGCCCGCCTGCGTCCTCCGCCTCGTCTGGCGCAATTCCTGCACGGAACATTCTTCAATC
>JAFWTG010000068.1 GCA_017519005.1 Oscillospiraceae bacterium
AGAATTGAGAATTGAGAATTGAGAATTGTCGTGATCTACAAGCGTCAGCTCAAAAATCGTCACCGGCCTGGCTGCCCGCTCGATCTCCTTGCCCTGGCGGGCCAGGGCGTAGAGCTTCTGGCCGTTCACCTTGATGGCGGAGTACATGGGCGGGATCTGTTGGATCTCGCCCCGAAAGGAGGCCAGCACGGCCTCCAGCTGTTCTTGCGTTATGTCAACCGGATGCTCCTCCAGGGGGCGGCCGGTGAGGTCCTGGGTGTCGGTGACGAGGCCCAGCCGCAGCGTGGCCTCATAGACCTTGTCGGCGTGCTCGAAGAAGGGCACGGCCCGGGTGGCCCGCCCGATGAAGACGGGCAGGACGCCGGTGGCCATGGGGTCCAGGGTCCCTCCGTGGCCCACGCGCTTTTCGTGGAAGACGCCCCGCAGCTTGGCGGTGACGTCCTGGGAGGTCCAGCCCGCGGGTTTGTCCACGATTAAAATTCCGTTGGGCATAGCGATTTCTCCTTTCGTGGGCGCCTTCAAAAACGAATAACGAAGAACGAAAAACAAAAAACCTCGGTGTCGCTTCGCGACGGATTTGAATTTCATTTTGCAAATCGGAGATTTGCAAAATACCGCAGTTTTTCGTTTTTACTGATTCGTTTTTCGTCCCGCCCCTACAGGGCGATCTCCGGGGAAATCGCCTTCAGGATCGCCTCCCGCGCGGCGGGAATGCCGCCGTCCACGGTGGCCCCGGCGGCGCCGGGGTGGCCGCCGCCGCCCAGCCGCGCACAGATACGGGCGGCGTCGTAGGCGGGGCTGCAGCGCAGGGAAATCTTCCCCTTTCCGCCCTCCACCTCCCGGAGCATGGCGGCGATCTGGACGCCCTCCACGGTCCGGCCGTAGCCGGAAATGTCGTCGATGTCGTCCTCGGTGAGGCCCAGCTCGTCGATCAGGCGGTCGGGGATGGCGGAAACGGCAACCTTTCCGTCGGCGAAAAACTCCATCTCCTCTGTCAGCCGGGCCTCCAGCTGAAGCCGGGGACGGCGCTTGGTCTCAAAAAAGACGCGGTTGATGCGGTAGATATCCGCGCCGGCCGCGGTGCAGGCCGCCGCGGCCCGGAAGGTCCCGGCGGTGACGTTGGCATAGCGGAAGCAGCCGGTGTCCGTGGAGACCGCCACGTAGAGGGCGTCAGCGATTTCCCGCGTCAGCTCAGCGCCCAGCAGGGGCAGCAGCTCGAGCATCAGCTCGCCGCAGGCTGCCCGGCTCTCGTCGGTGTGGGTCCGGGCGGCGAAGCCGTCGTTGGTCCCGTGGTGATCCAGGGCCAGGTCCACGTCGGCCTCCTCCATCCCGAAGGGCAGGAGGCTGCGGGCGGCGACGTCGCAGGAAACAATTGAGAATTGAGAATTGAGAATAGACGATTGCTCTGGCCGGAGGATCAGGTTCTCCAGAAAGGGCATAAATTTCGGCGTAAACTGCGGGTTCGGGTAGACCCAGGCCCGCTTGCCGACGGCCCGGAGGGCCCGGCAGAGGGCGGCGCAGCAGCCCACGGTGTCCCCGTCGGGGCGGCGGTGGGAGAGCAGCAGATAGTCGTCGTGGGTCCGCAGATACTCCGCCGCCTCGGCCAGCGTAAGCCGGGCCGTCATTCGTCCGCGCTCCCGTCGTCCAGCCCCTCGTCCGCCTCGGGCTCGTCGTCCTCGGGAATGTCCAGGGTGGAGAGAATGTCCAGGATCCGGGCGCCGTAGGTGATGGAGTGGTCCTCGGTCCAGACCAGCTCCGGAGTGTGGCGCAGGCTCAGCCGCTCCGCCAGCTCGTGGCGCAGGTATCCGCCGGCAGCCTTGAGGCCCTTCAGGACCTCCTTGCTCTGCTCCTTGTCATAAACGGAGACGTAGACCTTGGCGTAGCGCAGGTCGGCGGTGGTGTCCACCCGGGTTACGGAGACCATGGTCTTCTGCACCCGGGGGTCCTTCAGAGAACGCAGCAGCTCAGAGAGCTCCCGCTGGATTTCTTCGTTGATTCTGCCGATACGATTACTTGGCATAAAGTATCTTCCTTTCAGTCGGATAGCGTTTTGGGCGGCTCATGCCGCCCAAAACGATTAGTCGCGATACTGCTCCATGACGAAGCACTCGAAAATGTCGCCTTCCTTGAGGTCGTTGTACTTGGCAACGGACATGCCGCACTCAAAGTTGGCCTGGACCTCCTTGACGGAGTCCTTGAAGCGCTGCAGGGAGCCCAGCTCGCCGGTGTAGATGACCACGTTGTCCCGCAGGACCCGGACCTTGGAGTCGCGGGTGACCTTGCCGTCCTTGACGTAGCAGCCGGCGACGGTGCCGATGGCGCTGACCTTGTAGAGCACGCGGACCTCGGCGTGGCCGATGACGACCTCGCGGTACTTGGGCGCCAGCATGCCCTTCATGGCGGCCTCGATCTCCTCCAGGCACTCGTAGATGACGGAGTAGAGCCGGATATCCACGTTGGAGCGCTGGGCGGAGGCGGCAGCCGCGGCGTCGGGCCGCACGTTGAAGCCTACGATGATGGCGTTGGCCGTGGAGGCCAGCAGAATGTCGGATTCGTTGATGGCGCCCACGCCGGAGTGGATGACCTTGACGGCCACCTCCTCGTTGTTGAGCTTCATCAGATTGGCGCGGACGGCCTCGGCGGAGCCCTGGACGTCGGCCTTGACCAGAATGTTGAGCTCCTTCATCTCGCCCTTCTTCATCTGGTCGAAAAGGTTCTCCAGCGTGACCTTGGACTGCTGCTTGGCCAGCTCGTCCTTGGCCTTCTGCTTCCGCTGCTCCACCAGCTGGCGGGCCATGCGCTCGTCGGAGACGGCCTCAAAGGCGTCGCCGGGGGCGGGGGCCTCCGCCAGGCCCGTGATCTCCACGGGGATGGAGGGACCGGCGTGCTTGATGGACTTGCCCTTGTCGTCGGTCATGACGCGGACGTGGCCCACGGCGGTGCCGGCGATGATGGTGTCGCCCTGGTTCAGGGTGCCGTTCTGCACCAGCAGGGTGGCGATGGGGCCGCGGGTCTTGTCCAGCCGGGCTTCGATGACGGTACCCTTGGCGGCGCGGTTGGGATTGGCTTTCAGATCCTGGAGCTCGGCGGTGACGATGACGGTCTCCAGCAGCTCGTCGATGCCCATGCCGGTCTTGGCGGAGATGCGGCAGACCTCCGTGTCGCCGCCCCACTCGGCGGGCACCAGATCGTGCTCGGTGAGCTGGGTGAGGATGCGGTCCGGGTTGGCGCCGGGCTTATCCATCTTGTTGACGGCCACCACGATGGGAATGTTGGCGGCCTTGGCGTGGTTGATGGCCTCGATGGTCTGGGGCATGATGCCGTCGTCGGCAGCCACCACCAGAATGGCAACGTCGGTACACATGGCGCCGCGAGCGCGCATGGAGGTAAAGGCGGCGTGGCCCGGGGTGTCCAGGAAGGTGATCAGGCTGTCGTTGATCCTGACGGTGTAGGCGCCGATGTGCTGGGTGATGCCGCCGGCCTCGCCGGCCACCACGTTGGTCTTCCGCACGGCGTCCAGAAGGCTGGTCTTGCCGTGGTCCACGTGGCCCATGACGACCACGACGGGGGGCCGGGTGACCAGCTCCTCGGCAGTGTCCTGATGATCGTCAAAGAGCTTATCCTCGATGGTCAGCACCACCTCGCGTTCCACCTTGCAGCCCAGCTCGGTGGCCACGAACTCCGCGGTGTCGAAGTCGATGGTCTGGTTGACGGTTGCCATCACGCCGTTCTTAATCAGGCACTTGATGAGCTCCACGGCGGTCTTCTTCATCCGCGCGGCCAGCTCGCCCACGGTGATTTCGTCGGGAATCTTGACGGTGAGCGGGGTCTTCTTGACAACCTCCAGGCGGAGGCGGTTCATGCGCTTGCGCTCGTCCTCCTTGGACTTGGCACCCTTGGGACCCTGCTGCTTCTTGTTCTTGCCGCCGATCTTCTGCTTGCCGCCGGAGCGGTTCTGATCCCGCTCGGAGATCAGCGTGTCCACGCGGTCGTCAAAGCGGTCGGCGTTGACCTGCACGGCGGAGGTGTCCACCACGCGGCGCTCCCGCTTGCGCTGGGGCTCCGCGGGCTTCTTCTCGGCGGACTTGGCCTGGCCGCTCTGGGCGGGCTTCTTCTCGCCGGGCTTGGCTGGAGCGGCTGCGGCGGCGGGCTTGCCGGCGGCCTTGGCGGCCTCCTCAGCCTTTTTCTTCTCCTCGGCGGCCTTCTTCGCCGCCTCCTCGGCCTTGCGCTTCTCCTCGGCCTCTCTGGCGGCGAAGGCCGCGGCAAAGACCACCTCCACGGAGGCGATCTGATTGCGCTGGGTCATCAGGTCGAAGATCAGGTTCAGCTGGTTTTCCTCCAGCACCTGGGCCGTGCTCTTGGGCTTTTCAAAATATTTTTCCACGATGGCGGAGATCTCCTTGGGCGTGACGCCCAGATCCGCGGCCACCTCTTTGATGCGATACTTCACAAACGTACTCATATAGCCACCTCCAAAACAATTGACAGTTGACAATTGACAATTGACTGCTTGCGCAACTGTCAATTCTTCTTCCGCTTCGCCTTTACCCGGGCGACGCGGCGTTCCAGATCCTCCAAAAGCTCGGGATCTGCCGTTCCCTCCGGCAGGGCCCTGACGAAGGCCAGCGCCATGGAGACGTCGCCGAAGGCGGCGACGGAGACGCTGGGTCTGCCCAGGGCCGCGCCCAGGCGCAGCTTGTCGTAGGGAATTTTCAAAACTCTCTGGCGCGTGCCTTCCGCCAGACCGCGCGCCTTGCGGCTCACGGCCTCGCCGGCGTCTTCGGCCAGGAGGGTCAGACGGGCGCGCTTCTCTGTGAGCATAACGCCCACGCTCTCTTCTCCGGTCTGGAGCTTTCCGGCCTTTCGCGCAAGGCCCAGCAGGCCGAGGGCCTTATCGACTGCCTGTTCCATCTGCTTCCTCCATCTGCGCGGTCAGCGCGTCGTAAATCTCGGGAGGAATCTCCACGCCGAGGTTCCGGCTCAGGGCCTTGGAGCGCAGGGCCTTTTTGAGACAGTCCGCGCTGCGGCAGACGTAAGCGCCGCGGCCCGGGGCCTTGCCCCGCAGGTCAACGCTGACGGTCCCCTCCGGGGAGCGGACCACCCGCACCAGCTCCGCCTTGGGCTTCATCTCCCGGCAGCCGAGACACTGGCGCAATGGGGTACGCTTTGGCATAGAAATACCTCCTTTCCAAGCATGAAACTATGAAACTATGAGACTATGAAACTATGATTGTGTTTTTCAAATTGCAATTTGAAAAACTCCGAAATATTTTCATATTTTCATAGTTTCATATTTTCATTCCTCAGTCGCCTGGGACTGCGGCTTGATGTCGATCTTATGTCCCGTCAGCCTTGCGGCGAGGCGGGCGTTCTGGCCCTCCTTGCCGATGGCCAGGGAGAGCTGGTCGTCGGGGACGACGACGCGGCAGGCCTTCTCGCCCTCCGCCATGGTGACGCTCAGCACGTCGGCGGGTGCCAGGGCGGCGGCCACGAACTTGGCGGGGTCCTCGTCCCACACCACGATGTCCATCTTCTCGCCGTGGAGCTCATCCACCACGGCGGCCACGCGGGTGCCTCTGGGGCCGACGCAGGTGCCGACGGGGTCCAGATTCTCGTCCACCGCGTGAACGGCCAGCTTCGTGCGGGAGCCGGCCTCGCGGGCCACGGACTTGATTTCCACCTCGCCGGAGGCGATCTCCGGGACGTTCAGCTCAAACAGACGCTTGACCAGGCCGGGATGGGTTCGGGAGACCACGATCTGGGGGCCGCGGGTGCTGCGGCGGACCTCCGCCACGTAGACCCGGATCAGATCGCCCTCGCGGTAGTGCTCGCCCTTGACCTGCTCGTTGGCGGAGAGCCAGGCTTCGGTCCGGTCGCTGCCCTGGCCGATGCGGACGGAGATGTCGCCGGAGTTGTTGTCCACCCGGGTGACGGTGGCCGTCAGAATCTCGTGCTCCTTGGAGGAGAATCTGTCGTAGATCATGCCGTGCTCCGCCTCGCGGATGCCCTGGATAATGACCTGCTTGGCGGTCTGGGCGGCGATGCGGCCGAAGGCCTGCGTCTGGATGTCCTCGTCCACCAGGTCGCCCAGCTCACAGGCGGGGTCGATGCGGCGGGCAGCTTCCAGCTGGATCTCGGTGGCGGGGGTGAAGACCTCCTCCACGACTTCCTTCTGGGCGTACATCCGCAGCTCCTTTTCGTTGAGCTCCACGTACACGTTATCGGTATAGCCCACCCGATCCTTTTTGTAGGCGGCCAGCAGAGCCTGGGTGATGCGCTCGGTCATATACTCCACGGGAATGCCTCTGTCCCGCTCCAGCTGCCGCAGGGCGGCAAAAATCTCGGCACTGGTGTTCGAATTCATTTCTGTTTCCTCCTGTGATGCTTCTGTTTTGAGGCCGAATGCCTCGGACGGGCGTCTAAAACCGCCTCTGCGTTACGAAAAATCCACCCGAAGCCGCACCAGGGCGACCTGAGATTTGGAGAACTTGATGGTCTCGCCGCCGTATTCCACGGTGAGGTCTCCGTTGTCGTAGCCCCGCAGTACGCAGGGATACTCCCGGATGCCGTTCAGGGGCCGGTAGAGCTTCACCAGCACGTCGGCGCCCAGGAAGGCCTCAAAGTCGGAGGGCCGCTTCAGCGGGCGCTCCAGCCCTGCGGAGCAGACCTCGAAGCGGTAGCTGCCCTCGATGGGGTCCTCCCGGTCCAGGATGGGGTCCATCTCCCGGGAAATGGCCTCGCAGTCATTGATATTTACGCCGCCGACCTTGTCAATATACAGCCGGAGGAACCATTCGCCGCCCTCCCGGACGTATTCCACGTCCCAGAGGGAGCAGCCGTGGGCTTCTACCACCGGCTCCGCAAAGCCGCGTACGCGATCCGTAATTTTCATAGCTCCTCCTGTGGGGCGCGCCTGGAGCGCCCGCTTTGCGCCGCAAACGCGCCGAAAATCGGATAATACAGTAAGAAAGAGAGGCTTGACGGCCTCTCTAACATACTTCCTACCTAATAACGGAGCAATTATAACACATCTTATATAGAAAAGCAAGTCTTTTTCAAAAAAACTTTTTGAAAAAGGCCTGCTTTTCCCGGTTTTTTTCGTTCATTTTCGCTTCAGCTCGGAGTAAGGTGCCAGCCAGGCGCGGTCGAAGGAATCCAGACCCGCCAGGTGGACCAGCAGCGCCAGCAGCCCCAGGGTCAGGCCGAAGAGCCCCGCCAGGGCCGCGCAGACGGTCAGGCCGAAGCGACAGAGCCGCACCGCGTCCGCGAAGCTCTTGCCCGGCAGGGCAAAGCCGCAGATGCCCGCCGCCGAGACGATGATCAGGGCCGCCGGGGAGATCAGGTTGGCCTCCACCGCCGCGGTGCCCACCACCAGACCGCCGATGATGGACACCGGCTGGGATACCGCCTTGGGGGCGGAGAGCCCCGCCTCCTGCAGGAGCTCAAAGGCCGTCAGCAGCCCCAGAACCTCCAGCACCGTGGGGAAGGGAACCTTCTGCTTGCTCTCGATGATGGCCTCCAGCAGCTGGGTGGGCAGCATCTCCTGGTGGAAGCTGGCCATCGCCGCGTAGAGCCCCGGCAGCAGCAGGGCGCAGGCCAGGGCGATCAGCCGCAGCAGCTTGAGAAAGCGGGCGGAAAGCCAGTCCGTGTCCTTGTCTTCCGCCGCCTCCAGCAGATAGCCCAGGTTCACCGGGGCCAGATAGCCCACCGGCAGCCCGTCCACGAAGAGCCCTACCCGGCCCGCCAGCAGTCCGGCGGCGAATTTGTCGGTCCGCTCCGTGTACTGGAGCAGGGGAAAGGCGGTGCGCCGCTTCCCGGGCAGCAGGTGCTCCACCGCGGCGGGGGTCAGCAGGTCCTCCGTGTCGATGGCCGAGAGCCGGGTCTGCATGCGCACGACGGTCTCCGGGTCCGTCAGTCCGTCCAGCCAGAGCAGGCTCACGTTGGTCCGGCTTTCCCGGCCTACGGCGGTCTCCCAGAGCCGGAGCCGGGCCGACCGCAGGTGCCGGCGCAGCAGGGCAGTGTTGGTCCGGGCCGTCTCGGTGAAGGCGTCCTTGGGTCCCCGGGTGGTGCTCTCCACCTCGGGCTCGGCGGGCCCGCGCTTTTCCCCGGATTTCACCTCAAAGGCCGCCGCCCCCGCCCCGGGGACGAGCAGCACGCAGCAGCCGTTCAGCAGCGCTTCCTCCGCCTCCCTCGCGTCGGCGCAGCGGGAGCCGGAGGCAGCCTCCACGCCCCCGGCCAGCGCCCATTCCAGCAGGGCGGCTGGGGCCAGCGGCTCCGTGATTTGTCCCAAGGGTCGGATCACGAACTCCGCAATCTCCGCGCCCGAGGTCAGGCCGTCCAGAAACAGCAGGGTGCATTCGATCCCCGCCGCACGTAGGTCCCGCGCCGTAAAATCCGCCGCTCCGTCAAATCGCCGCTTCAATTCCTCCGCAATAACGTCCATGGGCAAGCCCCCTTTTGCGGAAGCTTGCCCATGCAGCGGCGAATTATGTATTTGATTGCGTAGGGCGGCCTGACCCCAGGCCGCCGCAATTCCCGAACATAATATGAACATGAGTATCTTTGCCGTCTTTTTGTGACAATCATTCAATCTCATTCATCTGGAAAATATCATCATATCGCACATTCAAAATCTCACGGATCAAAATGATTTCATCCGGATATAGATGCCGCTGCCCAACTTCAATTTTTGCAACCGCGCTTCGGGTAATGTCGCAGCCCGCTAGTTGCAGCTTTGCGGCCAGGCGCTCTTGTGTCATCCCCGCCTTTTCCCGTAACGTTCTGATATTGTTTCCTACGAGTTTCTCTACCGCAGCGTTCATTATGATGCTCCTTTGCACTTGTATTAGTGCAATATTGGTTGACATCATTATAGCGATATGTTAGGATAACTATGCACCTATATAGGTGCAGTCAAAAAAACCCAAAAAAAGGAGGCTGCGCAGAAAATGGGGAATCCACCGCTTGCAGAATATTTGAAAAATGTTGTTGACCTCGAAAAAGCAAAATACGTGGAGGAACGAACCATCTATGAAATGGAGTATCGCGTCCAGAAATTGGGGAAACAAAATTACTATGCCCGTCCTTCTGAACCAACACTATGCTACGATATTTTGAAAGAGGAAGCGTTTGGAATTGCCGGATCTTTCGCCCTTTTTGGTTTTGTTATCGGGATATTTCTTTTGAATATTCTCAAATACACTGCAATTGGGTTCTTTGTGGGTATAGCATTCTGTGTTGTTATCGCATGTATTGAAAATCATCACAACAACAGAATTGAGAAGGAATACTATGAAAAAGAGATGAAAACATACAATCATAACGCAACAGCAGACCGTATTCGCGTAGACCGGGAAAACCGGGAAAAGGAACATCTCAGTGCGATCCTGTGCCAACTGAAAGATGAACATCAAAAAACCTCCCGTACCCTGGAGCGATATTATTCAATCGACTTAATCTATCCCAAATACCGGAACTTGGTCGCAATGTGTTCAATTTACGAATATTTCCAATCTGGCCGATGTGATGCTCTGACCGGACACGAAGGCGCGTACAATATCTATGAGAGTGAAGTCCGCTTTGGTATGATTTTGACAAAGCTGGAGGATATCGGGACAAAGCTCGACCGGATCAAGGAAAATCAATCGATTCTGTATTACGCCATCGATCACGGAAATCGCATCTCCGAAAATCTGCTGAATGAATCCACGCGCCAGTCGCAGCAGCTCCAAATGATTGAGGATCATACAGCCGTAGCCGCCTACTGCTCTGAACGTGCCGCCAGAGAGGCAAATCAAATCAAATGGCTGCAGCTCTATAACAGCCTGCAATAGTCCCTGCTTATGGAGAAACGGATTGCCACGGCCAGTGTGCGCACTGGCCGTGGCAATGACATAATCGGTACATCCCCCCTCTGGCTGGCGGCCAATGGCCGCCCCTACATCGCAAGCAGCAATCGGGCGGCCCGGCGCGCGACCTGGTGGTGGACCTGTGCTGCGGAAGCGGCACAACCCTGGAGGCGGCGGACCGGCTGGGCTGCCGTTTTGCCGG
>JAFWTG010000069.1 GCA_017519005.1 Oscillospiraceae bacterium
CGGATGATGGCGACCTTGGAGGTCACGGACTGGGAGCCGCCCAGGCCGTCGATCTGCTTGCGGTCCGGGCTGCCCATGAGCCGGAGCAGGATGGGCTCCCAGGCGCTCTGATCTTCGGGCAGATCGGACTGGAGAATATAGACGCCTTTGCTGGTGCCGCCGCGGAGAATGGTGACGGGGAGTTTTTTGATTTCTTTCATAAGCTGCCTTCCTTTCCTGATGTGCCGTGTTACGGTTGGGATTTGAAGCTGAGAGCTTTTTCTCTCTGGTTGTACCTTATCACATTTCTATTATGATGTAAAATTCATAATAATCATACAAACAATTCTAATTAGGCATATAAAAACGAATTGCACAAATCAAAAAGCTTTGATTTGTGCAATTCGTTGTAAATCTTCGCGATTTATAATCAATATTCTACAAAGGAATAATAACTATGAAAAATATGAAGAATGCTTGCATTCTCTGTTTCGCTGTGTTATGATAAGAAAAACCGTATCGATTCAGCAACCCGTAGGGGCCGAACTCGAAGAGTCACGAATGTATGCCTACATCGGCCCTGTCTCCCGATTTTTGCCTGCATGCGAGGGCGGATGTGGGCATCCGCCCCTACGTAGAAGGGGGCGACTGAATAGATACGAAAAACCGAAAAAGGAGGAAGCTTGATGGATTTCCGCGAACTGAACTACGTGCTGGCCATTGCCGAGCATCAGAACATCACCAAGGCCGCCGAGGCCCTGTACGTTTCCCAGCCCACGCTGAGCAAGTTTCTGATTTCCTTGGAAAACGATCTGGGTCTGAAGCTCTTCCGCCGCCTGGGCAACAAGTATGTGCTGACCTATGCGGGAGAGCGCTACGTGGACTACGCGGCGCGAATCCGCCGGCAGAAGGCCGACCTGGACGTGGAGCTGGCCGATATTCTCAAGAACGACGTGGGCGTTCTGAACCTGGCCTTTGCCCGGATGCGCTGCACCTACATGCTGCCCGGCACCCTGCCGGAGTTCCGGCGGCTGTACCCCAACGTGAAGGTCAACCTGTTTGAGGGGAACTCCGACGAGAATGACCGCCGGCTGCTGGAGGGCCAGGTGGACGTGGCCTTCTATTCGCGCCCGGCAGTGGAAAATCCCATGCTTTGCTATGAAGCGCTGGACGAGGAGGAGCTTCTGATCATATGCTGCAAGGACCACCCCATCGGGCGCTTTGCCCAGCAAAATCCGGGCGGCTGGCCCATCCTTGACCCGGTGCTTCTGGAAAAGGAGACGGTGATCCTGATGCAGCCGGAGCAGCGGACCCGGCAGATCACGGACGCGCTGTTTCAGGAGCGGAAGCTGCGCTTTGCGGATACGGTCTACACCTCGAACCTCCCGGCCATCATGGGCCTCGTCGCCCGCGGCTACGGCGTCTCCTTCCTCTTCGAGCCGCATCTGCGCCATCGGGCGGAGCGCTTCGAGCTGGATTGCTATTCCATCGGACAGGGCCGCGTGGTGTCGGAATTCGTGGCGGCTTACCGCAAGAGCAGCTATCTTTCCAGCTACGCCCGGGACTATATCAAGCTGGTACAGGAGCTGCACCGGAACGACAGCGGCACGAGACCGGCTTCGTGAGCGGCCCGCGCCCGCCGCTCCGGCCGAAGACGGCGTCCCCCGCGCGGAGCGCCGCGGGAGCGCCCCCCCGGAGGCGGCGGAGCAGGGCCTTCGGCGTCAAAATAATTGAAAATGGAAAACGGAAAACGGAAACTATGTTATTATGTATAAATGAGCTGCCACACAGCGGTGTCAGCGCCGGGCGAATTTCAATTGACTTTTGATGCCACCCTTGATAGAATAATATAACAATTCAAATCCTTCTGCCATGCGAAACAGGGAGGGCCTGCTTATGCAGTATGCGTTCATAGGTCTTGGGGTAATTCTGCTTGTGATTGCGGCGCTGGTCATCCGCAATAAGAAGATCAATGGGGAGATCAGCCAAAACGGGATTGAGGCCAACGCCGTGGTAACCCGTGTCAAAGAGAATGTGAGTACCGACAGCGACGGCATGGTTTCCATCAGCCATTCCTATTACGTTACGTATCGGGCAAGGAACGGACAGGACGTGGAAGCCCTGCTGGGAAGCGGAAAGAGTTTTGAATTCAACATTGGGAAAAAGGCATGGGACTATGATCTCCATGAGGGTTCGCAGCTGCGAATCAAATATCTGCCGGAGAAGCCGAGCTATGCAATTCGCATAGAATCCTGAAGATTCGTCCCAATCGGGGGACGGTTCTCTGATTGACCGATAGTACGGCACAATGGTTATCAATCAGAGAACCGTCCCCCGGTTGATTTCATGTGGTCTCGCGTTTATTGCGGCGCGGAACCGGGGGAAGCGTCTTTACCGGGCGGCGCTTCGGGCTCCGACCCATTTTCTGTGAATCACGCGCGTGACGCCGACTGCGAGCAGGAGCCAGACGGCGGAAAGGAAGATCGTGCCGCGCGGAGCGCCGCCCGGAACCAGCAGCTCCACGCCGGTCAGCATGGGCAGCGGGGAGAGATAAGCGGCCCAGCTCCGGTCAAAATAGTACGCCGCGGCGGGCAGAAGCAGCAGGACGGCGCCGACCGGGACGGCCTGCTCCCAGCTGCCGGCTTTGGCGCTCAGACCCGCGATCAGGAGAGCGGCGATCAGCAGCCCCGCCAGCCGGAGGGCGAAGATCAGGGCCAGGAATTGCCGCAGCGTCACGCGCAGCGGCGAGCGGGCCAGCAGCGAGATATTTTGGATCGGGGCGTCCAGCGAGGCCGCGCCGATATAATCCAGCGTCCCAGTCCACTGGCGAAGGTAAAGAATCGCCCAAATTGTCAGGGCCTCGAAACAGAGCAATGCGTACTTCCGCCGCAGGACGGGACCCCGGCCCTTGGGCGTCGTCCGCAGCAGCCGTTCCGTTCCCGCTTTCCGTTCAAACGAAAAGACGGGGGCGCAGACCAGCAGGATTGTCAGCAGCGCGACAAGGCCGGTCCAGCGGTGTACGCTCCGGGCGTCCGGGCCCAGCGCGTTGTTGATTCGGACCTGCTCCGTCAGCCAGGGCGTATAGCCCCCGGCGGCGGCCCGGTCCCGCAGCGCTGCCAGCTCCGCTTCCAGGCGATCCAGCGCCGCCTCGTACGCCCCGGCGTCGCCGTAGTAGTCGGCCAGGCTTTCCCGTGCCTTGGCGATATAAGCGTCAGTGTCGCTTGTGATCGGCCCGGCGGCCTCCCGGGCGTAGCTGTTGTAGGCCGCGTCCTCGGCGCTGCCGAAGCTGTAGCCGAAGTATCGAAGCTTCGGGGCGTACCATACCGCCGCCAGCAGAAAGAGGACTGTCCCGCCCAAAATCAGCAGCTTATAGCCCTCCATTGCCAGCAGGGAAAAGCGGCTGCGCAGCAGGTCAAACGCCCTGTTCCAGAGGCCCACAAAGCGGCCCAGCAGGTCCCGGTTTCCCAAAGGCCGCCGCCGGACCGCGCCGAAGAGCAGCCAGGCAGACAGCAGCAGGATCAGCAGCACGAGCAGCCAGCCCAGCAGGGTCGTCGTCCCCACCGGCCAGCCGAAAAAGTTCATGTTGCCATAGGCGGACAGGGTCTCCGCCGGGAAGACATAGGCAAACAGGTTGACATAACGAAATACGGAGATCGCCATCTGCGGGGCGATCAGGGTCCAGGCGGCGTACTCCACGCCTAAGATCCCCAGGAGCACCAGCCAGGCCAACTGCATCTGGGAGAGGAAGCTGAGAACGAACCAGAACAGCAGGCCCAGCAGAAAGCCGCAGAGGAGCTTGACCAGCAGATAGAGACCGATCCACTGGCCGACCGTCAGATGCAGGGTGCAGGTCCGGAAGCCCTCCACGGACTGAACGCTGTGCGAAAGCGTGTGCGTGCCGCCGTAGAGGAAAAAGGCCAGGACGAGCGGGAGCAGGCAGAGCAGCAGAGTCAAAACGAAGGACGCCAGCAGCAGGATTCCCAGCCGGGAGAGCGCCAGTCCGCGTCGCCCGCCGGGGCAGGCCCGGACCAGGGGCAGCAGACCGCGGCGCTTGTCCTCGAAGAAGGCCAGCACCAGCATTAAGATTGCCAGCAGATAGAGGACGTCCCCGCCCCGAAAGCCGATCCAGGTTTCCAGCGCCCGGTTGCCGCCGAACTCCACGGTGATCCCATCCAGCGCTTGGAAATCCTTTGCCGTCTTCTGGATGTTTCGATAGGTGAAGCTGTTCTTGTCTTTGCCGAAGACGCCGGAGGCGGCCATGCGCTTCGCCTGGGCCCGGACGCCTGCCAGATAGTCGGCATAGCCCGTCACGTGGCGCTTGGTGCTGCGCAGGGTGCTGCCGCCCTCCGGGTCAAACCAATAGCTTTCGCTTTGATCCGCCTCGGCCTCGGCGGCGGACATGGCGGCGAAGCGGGGGACGTTCTCCCGGTAAGCGGCGATTTCTGTTTTCAGATAATCCATACCGCCCAGCAGCTCGCCGCCCATGCGCTCCAACAGGTACAGGCCCAGGCAGAGGAAGGGCAGAACCAGCAGCAGCGTCAGCCGCTTGCGGTCGGAAAGGATGCGTCGAAGCTCGCTCATGGCCGGGCCTCCGGATCGTCAGATGGGTGGCCGCTGGCCGGCGGGCGCTCAGTGAGCGCCCCTACGGACTCGTCCTCGCCCAGGTAGTGGAGATACACGTCATCCAGGGAAAAGACGCCGCCCAGCAGGGGCGTCAGACCGGCGGGCAGGGCGGCGATCAGCGCCGCGGGAGAGCCGGAGCGGACGATGCGGCCCTGCTTCAGCAGGAGGATGTCGTCTGCGATGGCTTCAATATCGCTGACGATGTGGGTCGCCAGCAGGACGATGCGGTTTTGGCCCAGGTCCCGGATGTAGTTCCGCAGGCGGATGCGCTCCTTGGGGTCCAGTCCCGCCGTTGGCTCGTCCAGGATCAGGAGCTTCGGCTCTCCCAGCATGGCCTGGGCCAGCAGGGTCCGCTGCTTCATGCCGCCGGAAAATGCGCCGATCTTGACGTGTCGCTTGTCCGACAGGTTCGTCAGCGACAACACCCGGTCCAGCTCGGCGTGGAGCTGTCTGCGGCCAATGCCCTTGAGCCGGGCCATATAGGCCAGAAAGCTCTCGCAGCTCAAGCCCTCGTAGAGCCCCTGCTGCTGGGGCATGAAGCCCAGGATTTTCCGGAATTCGTCCCCCAGCTTCAGTACGTCGGTCCCGCCCAGCAGGATCTCTCCCGCCGTCCGGCCCACGTTATCCGTAATCAGGTGCATCAGCGTGGACTTCCCCGCTCCGTTGGCGCCGAGTATGCCGTAGATGCCCTCGTGGAAGCTGTAAGAAAACCTGTCCAGCGCCAGCTTGTCGCCGTATTTTTTTGTCAGGTGTTTGATTTCCAGTTCCATGATATCAGCCTCCGAACAGATTTCCGTTCTGTACGGTCAGGCTGTACAACAGCCTGGCGGTATAATCTGTCGTTTGAAAGGCCAAAAAGTGATAACTTACGGATTCCTCCGTGAAGGACTCCATCAGAAAGAAGAAGCATCCGTCCGTGAAGCCCAAGGGCAGGCAAGTAAGATCGGCGTCACGGAGCTCGTCCGGAACATAGAATCCCTCGTACAGGAGTTTCCCGCTGTAATCCACACAGCGGCATTCGTAAGGAGAGCTGTGAATAAAAACGACGTTCGGCCCGACCATGACCACGTCATCATGGTTCGTGGAAAGCGGAAGCTCTGCAAGGCTGTGATCGCTCAGGGAGAAGCGAAACGCCGGTGCGCCGTAGCCGAACAGCAGCTCGTCTTCGACGCAGACAATCGTACTCGGAACGCAGGAAGCCAATCCGCTGTAGAGGGTCTCCATCGTCTCCGCATCCATATCATAGGCATATACAGAGAACCGGTTTTCCTGATCCTGTACGGTACTTACGCAGAGATACAGATCATGTCCGTCGATGCAGGCAGCCGCTCCGACGGCGTTTTCCACCCGCAGCAGCTCCTCAACCCGGTCTTCGGAATCCGCTTCCAGCGGCTGGGAATAGAAAACCGCTGTTTCATGGGGATTTGCATCCTCCATGTAGTCCCCGCAGAAAACGCGATAGACCTTGTCCGCGTAAATGCCGAACCAGGAATAGGATTTTCCATCCGATGTGCTTTCCAGGTCTCTGTTCAAGCGGGTGATCTCGGTACGTCCGGAGCCATCCGGCTCCATCCGACAGACTGCGCTTGTAATTGGCGCAAAAACCGTGTCCAGATAATAGAGCCGCCCTTGCGACGCCGTCAGGGAAACCGGTCCGGCGTTTCCCGCGTACGCGCCGCAGCTGCTGTTCTTGTGTTCACATTCCGGCTTTCCGCAGAGTGGGAAGCACTCCATGGTTTTCAGATCAACCGCCAGGATCATCGGCACGTGATTTGCACCGCAGTCTGTGAAGTAGAGGACGTCGCCGATTCGCACAGCGCGCTGTTCTATGCCGTGCAAAAAACGGTTTTGCTCCGTCAGAGCGTCGTCGCCGTGGGCTTCCTGCGCCGGATCGGACGGGGATTCCGAAGTCTGTGCCGCCTGATCGGGTCCTTCGTTGGAAGCGGTCTCCTCCGATACGGTTGTGCAGCCCGCCAACAACGCAAGCAGCAGCAAAAGGGCCGGGACGAAGCGTAATAATCTAGTCCGCATTTCAAAGCCTCCTTGTCTATATTTTGTAGACAATCATCAGTTTACAATATGTAGACAGTTTTGTCAAGAAGAAATCCGCAGACGAAGCGCCTGCGGATTTTCTATACTTTTTTGTTCAAGCAACGTCACGGTGTTGTCTGAATCTCCCAATAGATCACGTATTCCTCGTCGTCGGTATGCCAGACGCAGCAGGCATCCGGCTGTTCCAATTCTTCCCGGCTGTGTTTTACCGTGTTGAGGCCTTGCAGACCGCCCACGTCTCGCAGCGTGATCGTGACGGTCTGCCCGTCGGAGGATGCGCTTTCATGCACGGAAAAACGCTGGGATTCGCTGTTGGAATGAACGACAGTGTGATAGCTCCCGGGTGCCTCATAAGAAAACTGCTCCCCGGAAAAATCCCAGTGGATCGCGTTCTCAGCCAGGCTTGCCTCCGGGTTTTCATTCGGATACTCCGGGGAAGCAGTAGCTCTCGCCTCCGGGGCAGCGGAATCCCAATCCGCCGCTTTGTCCTCCGGCACGGCAACCTCGCCTGCCGCGCTTTGGGTCGGCGCCGCCGCGGAGGCCGCGGGGCTCTGCGCAGATGCAGGCGACTCGAAGCAGAGACAGATCAACACCATAGTACAGACCGCTCCGAGCAGGAGGCTGACCCAGCGGGGCTGAGAGCGCCTCCGGAGGATGGATCGGATGCGGACGCGGATCGGCTGTTCCCCAAACCCGGCAGCGCCGAGCGCACCCGCGGGCGCGCTGCAGCGCAGCAGGGCCAGGGCGTAGGCTTTCCGCTCCGGCAGGGTCAGCCCCTCCGTCGCCCGCTCGTCGCAGGCCAGCTCCAGATCCCGGCAGAAGGCGCGCCAGCCAAGCCAGCACAGCGGCTGGAACCAGTAGAGCGCCAGCAGGAGAAGGCCCAGGGCCTTTCTGCAGGTGTCGCCGCGGCGGATATGGGCGCGTTCATGGGCCAGCACCCAGGGAAGGTCCTCCTCCGGCAGGCCTATTGGCAAATAGATCCGGGGCCGAAGCAGGCCGAAGGCAAAGGGCGTGGAGATTTGCTCGGAGCACCACGCGCCGTTTTCCAGCAAAACCGCGCCGGAAAGCCGGCGGCGCAGCCGCAGGCCCCGCGCCAGCGCCGGAACGAGCAGTCCCGCCGCGACCGCCAGCCATACCCAGGGCAGGACGGACAGCCAATCGAACGCGGAGGCTCCCGCCGCGGAAGCAGCGGCTTCCGGGACCGGGACGCCGCTCCGCGCTGGCGCGAGGAGTATCGCCGCGGCCCGCTGCCCGGGCAGGAGGCCGAAGAAGGCCGTCAGCCGGAGCGGGATCAGCAGCCGGAGCCCCACCATGCCCCAGAACAGCAGGAGGACCCGCCGCGGCGTCCGGCGCAGCAGCAGCCGAAGCAGCAGCACGGCCAGAATCAGGATCCCGCCCCGCAGTCCGTTCCGCGCCACGGCCTCAAACACCGCCCTCATGGCGCGTCCTCCTCCGCCTGCGCGATCAGCGCGCGCAGCTCCGCGGCCTCCGCCGCCGTCAGCCGCCGTCCGCCGGTAAAGGCCGCCAGGAAGGCGGGCAGCGAGCCCCGGAAGGCGGTATCCACGTACTGCCGGCTCTGCCTGGCGAAAAACTCCTCCCGGCTGATGACGACGGAAACCGTTCCGTTCGCCGTATCAAACAGGCCCTTTTCGCACAGCCGCTTGAGCACGGTGTAGGTGGTCGTGCGCTTCCACGACAGCGCCTGCTCGCAGCGCTTCACCAATTCCACAGTGGCAATCGGCGCGTTGGTCCAAACGATGTCCGCGAATTTTGTTTCCATCTCTCCCAATTGCAGCTCCGCCACGGCGCTCCCTCCCTTGTTTCGTTTGCTTCTGCTACAGATTGATCTGGGGCGCTTCCAGATCCCGCTTGGCCTGCTCGTATTCCCGCAGCAGCTTGTCCGCGTCCAGGCGGCTGAGATCGCAGGGGTCCCAGCTTCTGTCCCGTCCAACGTTCTTGTCGCGGCCGGGGACCTTGGGGAACGCCCCGTCCGCCGCCTCGTCGGGATGCGCCGGATCGTATTGTTCCTCGTCCAAGTCGTACTCGTAAACCATTTTCCGGTCCGCCCAGCTGACGTGCTTGGGCGCGTCCCGGCCCGCCTGCGCATTCGGATTCTTCTGGTCCTGCTGTACCGGCTGGGGCTTCGGGGGCAGCGGCTTCAGCAGGCCGCTCTGCCGCGCCTCGGCGGTGAGGTATTTGTTGGCCAGGGCCCTGACCGCCTGGCTGGAGGTAAGCCTGAGAATCTCGTTATCCAGCTCTTCGCCATCCACCACCGCCCGGCCTTTGCCCTGGAGCTTTTCATCGTAACTCCTGCGCTTGCCGCTGCCCTTGTAGTAATAGACCTGACGCTTGGACAGCGCGATGGCTGTGGCGATGGACTCGGCGGCCTCATTCACCGTCAGCTTCCGGTTCGACTGGAGGTCGTCTACGATGGACGTATAGGGCTCCAGACGCTCGTAATTTTTCCCGGTGTAGACGGGCAGGACCGTCACCACGTCGGGGATCGGGTCCAGACCGTGGATGACCCGCTTGACGTTGGCATGCCTGCCAAGGGAATTGCCCGCCCCGAACTGCTTCAGCTTGATGGGCTTATAGTCCAGGTCGTGGCCGGTGCGCACCTCGTTGACCCGGTCCACCACGCTCTGGCACGCCATCCGGGCGAAGTCGCCGGCCTCCGCCAGCACCGCCAGAACGTCCATGCCCTGGTCAAAGCGGTTTTGCAGCTCCTGGTTCTTCCGCAGGCTCTTCTTGCCCTTCAGGTAGGCGCAGTCCTTGTCGTAAATTTCCTGGAGCTTCTTCTCCGGGTCCAGCTTGGGGTCATTGAGGTTGATGGAGTTGAGGCTGTCGATCAGCGCCTTCCAGGCGGAGCTGCGGCCCTGCTTGGGATCCATATACTCCGTCATGCCCTTGAGCTTTTCCAGCACCAGCAGGCTTTGGGCCCTGTCGGTGCTGGCGAAGGGACGGAAGACGTTGATGGTGGCGTTGAAGCGCTTGAAGTCGCCGTTCCTTCCCGCCCGCAGCAGCGCCCGGACGTTCCGGGGGTCCTTGCAGAGCTGCTGAAATACGGGCATTTCCCGGATCTTGGCGACGTTCTTCTCCGCGGCCTTCTTCTGGAAGGGGGCGGGAGGCACGACCTTCCCCTGACGGAGGGCGGCCTCCTGACGCTTGGCCTCAAAGGCGCCCAGCAGGACGCAGGCCAGGCGCTCCCGCTGGCCCTCCAGGTCATGGGGGATGTTGGCGGTCTGGGCCTTCAGATAGTCCTCCCAGCTGTTCACGTTCCGCAGATCCGGCTTCGGGACCACCGTGCTCGGATCCAGGGTGGGCATGTCCAGACCCAGGTTCAGCGCGTCGTCCAGATAATACAGGTCGTCCACCATGTCTCCCTGCAGGTTATAGGCCGGAGGCTGCCGCTTGCCCTCCTGGGGGAGCTTGATCTCGTCCTGCGCGTCCTCCCGGGGGAGCTTGAGCTCGTCCTCCTTGGGCCGCTTGCTCTTGGGCACGTAGGGCGTGGGATCGTCCTTCTGAATCTGCCCGGCGGCGATTTTGAGCGCGTCGTAGACCCGCAGCTCGTTGGAGTACTGCTGCTTCAGCAGCGCGCCCAGATGCGCCGTCTGCATGAAGCTTTCCACCCGATCCTCCTGGAAGCCGTTATGGGTGCCGCCCAGGGCCGTGAGGGCCCACTGCAGCTTTCCGATCATTTCGTCCGCCTTGGCGATACGGGGGTCTTTTTCAGCCGCTTCGTCCCGGGCCACCTTGTCCAGCCGGACCTTTTCGATCGCCTCCAGCTCCTCCAGCGTCATCCCGGCCAGAACGGCCCGGAATTCCTTGGAGCCCGCAATGGCGCTGAGACGGCCGTCAATGCCGGTGATGACGCGGATATAAGTGGGATTGGCAAAATAGTTTTTCGCGAAGAGCCGCCGCGCGTCATCCTTGGAGAACAGGGTGGGATCCGACTTGTATTCCTTCCGATATTCTCTCACGCGGGCTCTGGTCTGCTGCAGACTGATCAAGCGTCGTTTTTCTTCGCTGATCTCCGGTTCTTTAATTCTTCTGGGCTTTCCCATCGTTGATTCCTCCTGTCTGAGTTTCTGCCGTGATGATACCACAGCCTCCGTACAAAAACATTACACAATTTATGGCACGTTTGAAAAACACCTTCATTTTCCGTTTTCAACTTTCCATTTTCCATTCGTCCAGCATCCTGCAGCGGAAGAAATACGCCCCGTGGGCTTCCACCCGCAGCCTGCCGCCGCGGAAGCGCAGCGCTCTGCCCAGCAAGTCCCGCGTCCCCTCCGGTCCGGCCGCGCCGACGGCGGCAAAGGGCAGGGCAAGCTCCACGGCCTGCGGGTTTACGGACATGAGCGCCACGAAGGCCTCGTCTCTGCGGAAGCGGGCGATCGCGAGGATCCCGTCCGCCGCCCAGAGGAACTTCATGCCGCCCTCCCGCAGGGCGCTGTGCTCCGCCCGCAGCCGGGCCAGGGTCCGGTAGAGGCGGAAGCGCTCCGTCTCCCGCTCCGCCCGGTCCCAGGGCATGGGCCAGCGGCAGCCCTCGTTGGTGCCCAGGGTGCCGCCGATGCCGAGCTCGTCGCCGTAGTAGATCGACGGCGCGCCGATCAGCGCAAACTGGAGGATCACCGCGCCCCGGTACTCCTCCGGGTGGACGGCGGGGTTGTTGTGCAGACGGGAAACGTCGTGGCTGTCCAGCAGATTGAACTGATTTTGCCAGAGGGCGAAGGGCAGCTTCGCCAGGTGCTCCAGAATGCGCGCCTTCGCGTCCTCGGCCGTCATCCTGTAGGGGATCCGGCGCAGGACCTCGCTTCTGGCCATGAAGAGGTCGCACTCGCCCACGAACTGCCGCAGGACCCGGGCGCAGCCATAGTAATTCATGGGAGAATCCCAGCAGTCCCCCTGCAGGTACTGGGCGCAGTCGCCCCAGTCCTCGGCCAGGATGTAGGCCTGCGGGTTTTCCTCCCGGATGCAGCGGCGGATCTCCGGCCAGAGCTCCCGGGCCAGCTGCAGCTCGTTGTTCCGGGCAAAGACGTCGGCCACGTCGAAGCGCCAGCCGTCGATGGCCCAGGGCGCCCGGAGCCATTTGCGCAGCACGGAATCCCGGCCCCGGTAGATGATGTCCCGGAGCTTCTGCGAGCTGTAGTTGAGCACCGGCAGATCGGCCAGGCCGAACCAGCCGGTATATTCCTGCGTGCGGCCGCGGAAGAAGTAGAAGCCCCGCTCCTCCGAATCGGGATTGTTGTAGGCCCCCTCCTCCTTCGGGAAGAAGAGCCCGTCCCGGTTGAACCAGCGGTGGGCCGTCCCCGTGTGATTGATGGAGATGTCCAGGATCAGCTTCATGCCGTTGGCGTGCAGGGCCTCCGAGAGGGCCGCCAGGGCCTCGTCGCCGCCGAAATGGGGATCCACGTGGAAATAGTCGATGCAGTCGTATTTGTGCACCGTCGGGGCCCGGAAGATGGGGTTGAGATAGACCGCCGTCACGCCCAGCTCCCGCAGATAGGGGATTTTCTGCCGCACGCCCTCCAGATCGCCGCCGTAGAAGTCCATGCAGCGGCCCTCGCTGTAGGACAGCGGCTCCGCGTCCCAGTCCATCCGGATGGGGCCGTGATCCCCGACCCGGTATTCCCCGGTCCGCACGTCGTTTTCCGGGTTTCCGTTGCAGAAGCGGTCGGGAAAGATCTGATAGAAGACCGCGTGCTTCACCCATTCCGGCTGCACGTAGTCGGCCAGCAGCACGAAGTCATAGCTGTGGTCCGGGATGTAGGTGGTGATCTCCTTCTGGGTATAGAAATAGACCACCGTATCGCAGGCCAGGTAGAAATGGTACTGCATCCGGTTTTCGGTGATCGCAAGCTCCGCCGCGTACCAGGCAAGGCCCCGCTCCACCCTGCGCCGCTCCGCCTCGATCAGGCGCTCCGCCCCGTTGGGCACGCAGCGCAGAAAGACGTGGCGGACCGGCGCGTCGGCATAGACGCGCAGCCAGACCGTGACCGTCTCAAAGAGCTTGGGGCTGGGATTGCTGACGAAGTCCGTGGACCCGTCGCTGTATACGCTTTCCAACCAGGCTTCCTGCATATTGTCACACCCTTCCGACGCTCCGCCGCGCCGCGGCGGACGCCCTGTACTCGTTGACGCCCGGTTTTATTATATCAGCAGTTTGGGGAAAATGGAAGATTTTTTTCACCGCTCCCCCTCCGGCTTTCTCTCCCGGAGCGGGCGACTGCCAATTTCACTATTGAAAAGCCCGGCTCACTGTGCTATAATAAGCTGAAAAATAAGCGATTTGAATGCGGGAGTGCTGAAACAATGCCAAACAACCTCAAAGACAATCTGCAGAGCGCGAAGGAAAGCGTCAAGGGCAATCTCCAGAACGCGAAGGAAAGCGTCCGGGAAAATCTCCACAAATCCAGGGAGAACCTCCAGGCCGCCCGCGCGCAGGTGGTGGAGGCCCGGAAGTGCGAAAACATCAACGACCCCATCGACACCCATATCGTGGACTACGTGGCCATGGTCTTCTCCAGAATCTTCATCGCCCTGCACGTCATCCCCAACGTGGTGACGGTGCTCTCCGGGCTCTCCGGCGTGGCGGGCGGCGTGATCCTGGCCCTGAACCGGGGCCTGGGGCCGGATCTTCTGGGCGTGGCGCTGGTCTTCCTTTCTGCGGTCTTCGACGCCAGCGACGGCCAGGTGGCCCGGCTCACCAAGCATTACAGCCGTCTGGGCCGGATGCTGGACGGCGCCGCGGACGCCTCCGTGTATATCTCCCTGTTTGTCGCCTGCGTGGTCCGGCTCTGGAACCGGCCCGTGCTGCTGAGCCCCGGCGCCTGGCACCTCGTGCTGCCCCTGCTGGCCCTGGTGACCTTCCTGCTCTACGTGGCCCAGTGCCAGCTGCCCGACTACTTCAAGAACATGCACATGTACATGATCGACAACTCCAAGGGCAACGAGCTCTCCCGGGGCAAGCAGGTCCGGGCGGAGCTGGCCAAGGCCAGGGGCTTCGCCAAGGTTCTGGCCTTCGTCTACTGGAACTACACCGCCGCCCAGGAGCGCCGCGCGCCCAACTGCCAGCGCCTTCTCGACGCCATTGAAGTCAAGGGCAAGAACGACGCCCTCAGCGACGCCTTCTACGCCGAGAGCCGGAAGCTGGTGAAGCTGACCAATCTGCTGACCTTCAACCTGCGGACCATCGTGCTGATGGCCTGCATGCTGCTGCACTGGGAGCTGGTCGGCATGCTCTTCGTGCCGGTGGTGCTGGAGCCCGTGCGGCTTGTGCTGCTGCGGCGCTACGAGAAGCTCAGCCGGGACCTGCTTCCGATGGTGTAAGCCGATGGGAACCGAGCTGGAATGGAAATACGAGCTGCCGCAGGCGCTCTCCTTCGAGGAAATTCTTTCCTGGGAGGAGCTGCGGGAGCGGGCGGCGGAGGAGCCCCGGCGCTATCGCATGCAGACCAGCTACTACGACACGCCGGACCGCCGCCTCGGCAGCCGCATGATTACCCTGCGCCGCAGGCTGGAAAACCAGCGCTCCGTGGTCTGCTGCAAGGCCCCGGTCCCCGGCGCGGCGGACAGCCGCCTCCGGGGCGAATGGGAGCTGGAGGCCCCGGAGCCCGCGGCCGCCCTGCCCGGGCTCATTGCCCTGGGCGCGCCTCCGGAGCTGGCGGAGCTGGAGGGTCTGGCGCCCATCTGCGGCGCGGATTTCCGCCGTCTGGCCCTGCTGCTGCGGCTGGAGGGCGGCGGCTGCGCCGAGCTGGCCCTGGATCAGGGCCGCCTCTTCGGCCCGTCGCGCTCCCTGCCCTTCCGGGAGCTGGAGCTGGAGCTGAAGGAGGGGGCCGCGGAGCCCGCCCGGGACCTCGTCCGGCGCCTGGCCGAACGCTTCGGCCTGCGCCCGCAGGAGCAGAGCAAGCTGGCCCGGGCCCGCGAACTGTAAGCCGCCCGCGGCGCGCGCCTGCCCTGGAACCATCAAACCACAAAGAGAACGCAACACATGAAACCGCTTCGAAAATTCCTTGATTGGGCGCTGCCGCCCTACGCGCGCCTCTGCGCGCTGTCCATCATCCTCATGGACGTTTTCGCCTACTACCTTCCCAAGGCGCTGGACGCCCACAGGGTCCTGCATCCCATCTCCACGGCCCTGGACGACGCCCTGCCCCTGGTCCCCTGCTTCGTTTTGATCTACGTGCTGGCCTACGCCCAGTGGGTCTTCGGGCTCGCCGTCATCCTGCGCGACAGCCGGGAGCGCTGCTTCCGCTTCACGGCCGCCGTACTGACCGCGATGCTCCTGGCGATGCTGGCGATGCTGATCTGGCCCACCGTCATGGCCCAGCCCGCGCTGGAGGTCCGCGACCCCTTTACCTGGCTGCTGGCCGCGATCTACCGGGCCGACGAGCCCACCCACGTCTTCCCCTCCATGCACTGTCTTGCCAGCTGGTTCTGCTTCCGCTGCTCCTTCGGGCTCCGGCAGACGCCCCGCTGGTATCCCTGGGCCCAGGGCGTCTTTTCGCTGCTGGTCTTTGCCTCCGTGGTGCTGGTCAAGCAGCACGTCTGGCCGGACATTCTCGGCGGCGTCGCCGCGGCGGAGCTGGGCATCGGCCTCAGCCGCCTGCTGCGCCTCCACCGGCTCACCGCGAAGCTGGACCCCGCCGCCCGGCGGCGCTCCTACTGTGCATAGTCACGCAATTTTTCATTCCGCAAGGAGTCACGCATGAAAACGAAAACCGACAAGCCCGCGGGCAGCGGGAAGCGCGTGCTCTGGTCTCTGCTGTTCCTGGTCCTGGCCGCCCTCTCGGTCTGGACCGTCACCAGCCAGGCCAAGGGCTTTTCTCCAAAGCACTTCATGGAGTACCTGAACAACAACAACCCCTGGTGGCTGGGCGCGGCCTTTCTGGCCATGCTGGCCTACATCGGCTTCGACGCGCTGATGGTGGGCTGTCTGCTGCGGGGCTTCGGCTATCCCAGAAGCTTTCCGAAATGCGTTTCCTACGCGGCGGCGGACCTCTACTTCTCCGCCATTACCCCCTCCGCCACCGGCGGTCAGCCCATGGAGGCCTACTTCATGGTGAAGGACGGAGTCCCGGCCATCATCTCCACCGTGGTGATGCTGACCTATCTGCTGCTCTACACCCTGTCCATCGTCATCATCGGCCTGCTCTGCCTGGTGCTGGTGCCCAGCTCTTTCCTGGCCTTCGGCACCCTGGGCCGGATTTTTATCATCGTGGGCGCGGTCATCCAGCTGGCCCTGGCCTTCCTCTACGCCCTGCTGCTCTGGAACAAGAACCTGCTGCGGAAGATTCTCAACGGGGGCCTGTGGCTGCTGACGAAGCTCCGCATCGTCCGGAACCCCGAAAAGCGCCGGGAAAAGCTCCGGGCCACCATGGACCAGTACGCCCAGGCCACCGCCATGCTGAAGGGCCGGCGGCGTCTGCTGCTGAAAACCCTGCTGCTGAATCTGGCCCACCGGGGCAGTCAGATCCTGGTGACCGTCTTCTGCTTCCTGGCCGGCGGCGGCTCCCTGCGGCTGGTCCCCAAGCTCTTCGCCATGCAGTCCAACGTGGTCATCGGCGCCTACTGCATCCCCATCCCCGGCTCCATGGGCGTCACGGACCTGCTGATGGTGGACGGCTTCTCCTCCCTGATGTCCGAGTCCCAGGCCGCCAATCTGGAGCTGCTGGCCCGGGCCGTCTCCTTCTATATCTGCATCCTGCTCTGCGGCATCATTGTGCTCGTGAAGTACGCCATGATGCGGCTGCGGAAGAATCATCTGTGAAGAGATCCGCGATCAGAGATCAGAATTTCGTTCCAAACCGTCCCGCGTTGAACAGCGCGGGACGGTTCCTTTTCGGTTTTCCTGTTTTTTCTGCAATTTTATGTTCCAAAATTACAAATTGTTCTTGCAATTTTGAACATTTATGCTATAATGTGGGACAGTTAAGCTGATAATCGGCAAATTCGGATTTGCAGCATTCCTGCGTAGGGCGGCCTGACCCCAGGCCGCCGCGATGACCGCCGGCGTGTCGGCGGCGGCCTGGGGTCAGGC
>JAFWTG010000070.1 GCA_017519005.1 Oscillospiraceae bacterium
GCCGCGATAACCGCCAGCGTGACGGCGGCGGCCTGGGGTCAGGCCGCCCTACGCAAGAACCCAACAAATCCGAATTTATCAGAAAGAATTATATGTTTTAAAAAGGAGTACGCTATGAATCAGTACGACTTGATCGTGATCGGCGCGGGTCCCGGCGGCTACGAGGCCGCCCTGCACGCGGCCAAGCTGGGCCTGAAGACCGCCCTGGTGGAGCGCCGGGACGTGGGCGGCACCTGCCTCAACCGGGGCTGCATCCCCACCAAGACCCTGCTGCACGCTGCTGAAATCTACCATGAAGCGAAGGAGGCCGGGACCTTCGGCGTCAAGGCCGAGAACGTGGGCTTCGATCTGCCCGCGATCTTCGCCCGGAAGCAGGCCGTGGTGGAAAAGCTCCGGGGCGGCGTGGAATCTCTGCTGAAATCCGCCAAGGTGGAGGTCCTGCGCGGCACCGGCACCGTCCTGGGCACTGGCCGCGTCCGGGTGACCAACGCCGAGGGTGAGACCGAATATGAATGCAAGAACATCCTGGCCGCCACCGGCTCCGTCCCCGCCCGGCCACCCATTCCCGGACTGGAGCTGGCCATGAGCTCTGACGAACTGCTGGACGGGGCCGAGACCCTGTACAAGAGCCTCATCATCATCGGCGGCGGCGTCATCGGCGTGGAGCTTGCCACCTTCTACGCGGACCTGGGCTGCCCCGTCACCATCGTGGAGGGTCTGGACCGCCTGCTGCCCAACATGGATAAGGAGCTGGGCCAGAACCTGGCCATGCAGCTCAAGAAGCGCGGCGTCGCCATCCAGACCGGCGCCATGGTCAAGGGCGTGGAAAAGTCCGCAAACGGCCTCACCGTCCACTTCGAGCAGAAGGGCAAGGCCGGCGCCGTGGAGGCCGAGGCCGTGCTCTGCGCCATCGGCCGGGCTCCTTACAGCAAGGATCTCTTTGCCGAGGGCCTGGAAGTGGCCTATGACCGCCGCCGGATTCAAGTGGACGGGCATTTTGCCACCTCCATCCCCGGGGTCTATGCCATCGGCGACGTCTCCTCTCCCGTGCAGCTGGCCCACGTGGCCACCGCCCAAGGCATTGCCTGTGTGGACGAGATCGCGGGCCGTACCCCCGGGCAGGACCTTTCTCTGGTGCCCGGCTGCGTCTACACCCGGCCCGAGATCGCCACAGTGGGTATCACCGAGGCCGAGGCCAAGGAGAAGGGCATCCCCGTCAAGACTGCCAAGGGTCTCATGTCCGCCAACGGCCGCACCGTGATCCTGGAGGGCGAGCGGGGCTTCATGAAGCTGGTGGCCAACGCGGAGACCGGCAAGCTGATCGGCGCGGCGCTCATGTGCGAGCGGGCCACGGATATGATCTCCCAGCTCACCGCAGCCATGGCCAACGGCCTCACCGTCAAGCAGATGCTGGGCTTTATCCGGCCCCATCCCACCTTTGAGGAGGCCCTGGGCGCCGCGCTGGAGGCCCTGGCGGAAAAGCTGTAGGCTCGCCGTTCCCGCCGCCGTAGGGGCGGTCATCGGCCGCCCTTCGTTCCCCCCGGCGACAATTGGAATTGAAAATGGAAAATGGAAAATTGCGGGATCGTTCAAATTGCCATTTGAACGATGAAATTGAACCCGAAACAGAGAGCAGAGACAGGAGGAAAACGTCATGAAACGTGTGCTGATCGCGGTTCTGCTGGCTGCTGCTCTGCTGGCGGGCGGTGTTTCCAACCCCGGCACGCGGCACGAGCCCGCCCTGTCCCTTTCCGACCAGGCAAAGGCCTACTATTCCGGCGATTATACGCCGGAAGCCCTGGCCGCCCTTCCCGGCAGCGGCGGCGATGAGCCTGCCGTGTGGGGCAGCCCTCTCCGTGCCGCCCTCCACAGCCTGATGAACGCTAGCCGGACCGGCCTGCTGTCCTATGCCGAAACCCTGACCGCCTTTCCCGATACCGACCGCAGCGGGGGCTCCGAGGAGCCCCTGCGCTTTTATTGCGACGATTTCGGCGCAAGCTATAACCGGGAGCAGGTCTGGGCGGATCTGCACGGGGCGTTTTATCACGACGGCGCGGGCGGGGACCTCCATCATCTGCGGCCCGCGGACCCGGAGGCCAACTTCGTTCGCGGGACCCAGTGCTTCGGGAACGTGCAGGACCGCTTCAGCGGGGCGCAGCGCTGGCCGGCGGAAGGCGAGCCCGTGTTCCGGTACGTTTCGGACTGGAACGGCGGGCAGGGCCTTGTGGAGCCCCGGGACGGGATCAAGGGCGACGTGGCCCGGATTCTGCTCTACGTCTACCTGACCTGGGGGCAGGAGGACGGCGGCAACCGCAATCTGTGGACGGACCTGCCGCCCTGCGGCGCGGGGCTGACGGAGAGCGACGGCAAGCGGGTGATGGAGGACCTGGACACCCTGCTGGAATGGATGACCCTGGACCCGGTGGATACCTGGGAGCTGGGGCGCAACGACGCGGTCCAGAGCCTCCAGGGCAGCCGCAACGTCTTCATCGACTACCCGGAGCTGGCCTTCTGCCTCTTCGACCGGGCAATTCCCGATATGCCCACCCCATCCGGCTGGGCGCACGCTGCGCACTGCGTGCTCACGGCAGAGGCGATCCCCGAAACGGGCGGGAGCCTCAGCGTGACGGACGGGCCGCTGGGCACGAGGATCGTCAGCGCCGCGCCGCTTCCCGGCTGGAGCCCGACGGCCTGGACCCTGACGCCGGAGGGAGCTGCGACGGTGGAACAGAACGGGAAGGTCTTTACGGTCTCCGCTCTGCGGGAGGACTGCGCGCTGACCGTCCGCTTCGAGCTGACGAATCCCTGCGTGCACGGCCACAGCTGGGACGCGGGCGTTGTGACCATCCAGCCCGGCTGCACGGAGCCCGGGACCAGAACCTATACCTGCACCGTCTGCGGCGCGACGCGGCGGGAGTCCGTCCCGGCCCTGGGCCACGACTGGCACCGGACCGAGGTTCCCCCCAGCTGCGTCCGACCCGGCTATACGGTGGACGCCTGCTGGCGCTGCAGTCTGGAGATCGAGACGCCCGGCGATCCGCCTCTTGGCCACGCCTGGGACGAGGGGACCGTGATCCGTCCGCCCACCAAGACTGAACCTGGAGAGCTGCGCTTCCGCTGCACCCGCTGCGGCGCGTCCAGAACGGAGGAGCTTCCCTTTCGCTTCGCGGACGTGAACGACGAGGGGCTTTGGTATTTCAACGCGGTCTATTGGGCGCTGCACCATGAACCCTCCGTCACCAGCGGCACCGACGAGATCCACTTTTCTCCGGATATGGAGTGTACGCGCAGCCAGATTATGACCTTCCTCTGGCGGGCCAACGGCAGCCCTGCGGCGGGTTCCTCCGCCATGGCTTTTACGGACGTACCGGAGGACGCCTGGTATCGCGATCCGGTGCTCTGGGCGGTGGAGCGGGGCATTACCGCCGGAACCTCGGAGCACTGCTTCTCCCCGGACGCGGCCTGCACCCGGGCGGAAATTGTGACCTTCCTCTGGGCGGCGGCAGGCCGTCCGGAGCCGGCGGGAACGGTCCCGCCCTTCGAGGATATTCCCGAGAACGCCTGGTACCGCAGGGCCGCCCTCTGGGCCGCCGAGCGGGGAATCACCGCAGGAACCGCCCCCGGAGTCTTCTCGCCGGGCCTGATCTGCACCCGCGCCCAGGCGGTCACCATGCTCTATAAGCTCTACGGACCCTGACACAGAACGCCGTCCCGCATTTGGCGCGGGACGGCGTTCTGTGTTCGATCACGTTCAGGTATTCAGTTCCTTGGACTCAAAGGCCTGGGGGTGCATCTTCACCTGAGGCCCGCAGATCACCTGGTCCAGCTCGTCGCAGCCGCCGAAGGCCCAGGCGTGGATGGTCCGCATCCCGGCGCCGCAGACCACGCGCTTCAGGTTCTTGCAGTCCTTGAAGCAGAAGGGGGGAATGGAGCGGACGTCCTTGGGCAGCTCCAGGCTCTCCAGCCCGCAGCGGACGAAGGTGTAGCCCCAGAGCCGGGCCAGCGAAGCGGGCAGCTTCAGTTCCCGCAGATTTTCACAGCCGTCGAAGACGAACTCGCCCAGATCCGTCACGCAGTCCGGCAGCCGGAGCTCGGTGAGCTCTGGGTGGCCCTTGAAGACGCTGTCGCCGATCACCGTCACCGGCACCCCGTCCACCGCCGCGGGGACCTCCACCGCGGCCTCGTCGCCCATGTAGCCCGAGACGCAGAAGGTCCCGTCGTCGATCTGCTTGTATTCAAATTCCAGCATGCTTTGCCTCCTTGGTGTTCGCGCAGCTTGCGCTTTTCTCTCCGTATTATACGACGCGGGCGAAAAAAAGTAAAGAAAAAAACGGCCTTGCGGAGCGCATTGCTCACGCGGTCGTTTTTCGTCGGATGATCGTCTTTTTGCGATTACCGCAGAACCTTCAGAGTGGAGTCCAGATTGGAAACGGTGTTGTTGGAGGACAGACCCAGCACGGAGGGCAGAGACAGAACCTGATCGCGAACGATGACAAAAATGCTCATGACGTTTCTCCTTTCAATTGGTTGAAGTTGTTTTCTCAATGTGGCCATATCATAGCACTTCTCTGAATAAAAGTCAAGAATATACCGAATATAAAGTTCTATGAACTTCGCACAAACGAAGCTTTCGAAATTGTGCAACCTGTCCAACATATAGCTTTTTCCTGCCGAATTGGCCGCCAAATCAGCCCTTGCGGCGGGAGCCGGTGCGGTGTATAATAAAGAAAAACCGCCCGAAGAAGGCGGTGCTGAACGAAGGGAGACGCGCCATGAAGCTGCTGCGCTTTGAGCGTTTTGACGACCTGGACTTTCCCAGACTCGCGAAGATCTACCGGGAGGGCTTTCTCGCCACGATCCCGTATTTCTCTCCCGGGGAGACGGACCCGGAGCGGGGACTGCGTATAGTGGAGGAAAAGTTCCTGGAATACTACCGGACGGACTTCTTTGCCGTCCCGGGGCGGCGCTGCTACGTGCTGGAGGACGCGGGCCGCTGGGTCAGCACGATCCGGCTCTTTCCCGTTCCGGGACAGCCCGGCGTCTGGCACGCCGAGGCCCTTGAAACAGCGCCGGATTGCCGCAGAAGGGGCTATGCCCGGAGCCTGTTTTCCCTTCTCTTCCGGGAGCTGGAGGCTGAGGGGCCCTTTACGCTGACGGACACGGTGAAGCAGACCAACGCCGCATCACTGGCCCTCCACGCAGCCTGCGGCTTCGAGTGCTTTCAGGACCCTGCCGTCAGTGTCCTGACCGGAAAGACCCTTCCCGGGAAATACGGGATGCGATATCACGCCGCCGCGGGACCGGATCCGTCAAGGACGATTCCGGGAAAAGAGGGAGGCGAAACGGAATGAAGCTGCTGCGCTTTGAGCGTTTTGACGACCTGGACTTCCCGAAGCTTATGGAGCTCTACCGGGAGAGCAACCTGGAGAATATCCCGTACTTCTTCCCGGAGGAGACCGACCGGCAGCGGGGACTGCGGGCCGTGGAGGCGGGCTTCCGGGACTATCTGGAGCACGGCTTTTTCGAGGAACCCGGCAATCGCTATTACGTGCTTTCCGACGGGGAGCGCTGGGCATCGGCCATCCGGCTTTCTCCCATTCCGGAGCGGGAGCGGGCCTGGTACGCCGAGGCCCTGGAGACCGCCCCGACGCTGCGGCGGCAGGGCTATGGGCGGAAGCTGATGGAGCTGCTCTGCTTCAGCCTGGCGCAGGGAGGGCCCTTCGAGCTGACGGACAGCGTGGGTAAACGCAATACCGCCTCCCTGGCCTTCCACGAGAGCCTGGGCTTTACCGTCTGGCAGGACCCGTCCCGCAGCCCGCTGGACGGAGAGATCAACCAGCGATCCCTGGGTCTTGGGTACCGATTCAAGGGCTGGGAGGCTCAGACCGTCGACCCGGCCCTGCTTTCCAAGCGATACAAGGTCCGCCGTCTGACGGAGGAAGATATTCCGGCCCTGCTGGCCCTCTGCGCGGACAATCCGCTTTACTACCGCTATTGCCCGCCCGCCCCCTCAGCGGAGAGCCTGCTGGCGGATCTGGCGGCTCTTCCGCCGCGCCGGACCCTCAACGACAAGTATTACCTGGGCTTTTTCGAGGGCGGGCGGCTGGCCGCGGTGTTGGATATGATCCCGGGCTTCCCCAAGCCGGAGATCGTCTTCTGGGGCTTCTTCATGCTCCGCAGAGATCTCCAGGGGCAGGGGAGGGGCAGCGCCCTGGTCTCCGGGCTCTGCAGCGCGCTGGCGGCTCTGGGCTTCCGCGCCGTCCGCCTGGGCTGGGTGCGCGGCAATCCCCAGGCGGAGCACTTTTGGAAGAAGAACGGCTTCCGGGAGACCGGCGTCAGCTATGAAACCGGAAATTATACCGTGGTCGTCGCGCAGCGGGAGTTGGCATAACATAGAAACGAGGAAAAAGAAATGCCGGAAATCAGAAAGCTGCGTCCGACGGACAGAGCGGACGCCAGACTGCCCAACGATCCCTTTACGCTTTGGGCCCGGGTGGTCCCTGCCCTGGAGCAGGGCGTATGGTCCTATACCCTGGAGCGCTTCGCCCAGCCGCTGGAGGACCGTTTTCCGGACGAGCCCTACGACCCGGCGGAAGCCGGCGCGACGTTTCTCGGGGCTTATGAGGACGGAGCCTGCGTGGGTCTTGCAGTGCTGCGGCGGGACCTGTTTCGCTATCTGCTGCTGGACGACCTGAAGGTCTGCGCCGCCTGGCGGGGCCGGGGGATCGGCGGCGCGCTGATCGAGGCCTGCATGACAGAGGCCCGGGCCCTGGGCTTGACCGGCGTTCGCGTCGTGGCCCAGGACAACAACGCCTCCGCCTGCCTCTTCTACCTGGCCCACGGCTTTGCCATCGGCAGCTTCGACAACCGGAGCTACGGCGGCACGAAGCAGGCGGACAAGGCGGATATCTATTTCTATCGGGATCTGTAATACTGAACTCCCATAAAAAGATTGAAAAATGTTCCGAGTGGGAATTGCGCCAGACAAGGCAGAGGACGCAGATGGGCTGGCGCCCATCAAGGACGACAACGCAGTATGGCACAATTCCCGCCGGAACAGATTAAAGGTTTTTATGGGAGTTCAGTATAAAACATAAACTGGAACGGCAGAGACCGGGAACGTTCTCAGAACGCTCCCGGTCTCTGCCGCTTCATCAGTTGTCATACAGACCCATTGGCACCTCGGCCAGCGGAATGGGCGCTTCGCCGGAGGTGGGGCCGTGGTAGTTTTGCAGCAGCTCCGTAATTGCATTTTCAAAGCGCCAGACACAACCGGCGTTCAGAAAGGCATTGTGGCTGGTGATGGTCTTTGGCAGCTCCATCAGGCAGCTGTCGAAACCCTGGACAAAGCCTGTCCAGCCGATCAGATAGCCGTAGCCGTAGGAGAGATAGGTGTAGGTACTGTTGGGGAACTGTCTGGCAAAAGCATTGTAGATCGTCCCTTTGCCGCTGGTGGTGATGATCTGGCCGAGCCAGCCGTGCGTGTCGATGAGAAGATTGTGCCCGCTGCCCTTGAGGGTTGGGATAAAGTTGGCCAGCGCTCTGGCTTCAACGCACTGCAGCGGCGCGGTGCCGTTGAAGTTCCGGCTATCGGTGTAGACGTGGAAATTGTAGGGGAAGCAGCGGTTCATGTCGATGCCCTTCCCGCTGACGAGCTGCCCGTTGGAGTTAAAGTAGGTGGTGGTGCAGCGGCCGGGGCCGTTGCAGGTGGTTCCAAGATAGAGCCCGTCGGGATTCAGGCAGCGGAGAATATAGACCGTCCAGTTGCCCTGCCGCACCAGATCGTAGTGGCTCTCCAGATAAGCCTTCACCTGGTCTGCCAGATAGACCAGTTCTGCGCCGTCCTGGTCCCAGTTGTCCTCCCAACCGTGAATGGCGAACGTCAGGACCATGACGTTTTCACCGCGGCCGATCTGCCAGGCTGTCAGGGGATAGCGGCCGGAGTCGCTGGTGCCGTATTGGATGGAATGAACGTAATTGCAGAGCAAAGAGAAGCGCAGGCGCTCAGAGGGCCGTTCCAGCCGCTTCAGCAGGGCGGCGAACTCGCTCACGCTGAGATTGCCGCCCAGGTCTGCGTTCCGTTCCGGCCCGACGCCGCCCATGACGCCGGCCCGATAGAGAGCTGCCACACAGGACCAGAGGGGGCTGTCCTCCGCCAGATCCGGAATGCCCTCCACGGTATTGACGGGCTCCAGATCGCGGCCCCGCAGCGCCCGCCAGAGCAGACTTGCCGCCTCGCCGCGGGTGAGGGGCCGGGAGGCGTCATCCGGGTTCCCGTCCAGCAGACCGTAGCGCAGGCCCAACTCAATCCAGTCCTGGTCGCTGCCCTCTGGCAACGGGTATTCCACCTGGAAATAGCGTTCGTAAACCGTGACGACGGCCCGGACCGCCTCGGCGACCGTGACTGCTTCGTCTCCTTCGGCCTCCGCCGCCTCCGTCAGTTCTTCCGCAAAGACCGAGAGGGAAACGCCCGGGAGGGAGAGACGGGTCCAATCCTCTACCTGGCAGACGCCGTTAGCGCCGGTGCAGGTATAGCAGACGCCGCCGACAGAGCCGGTGCACTGCTGATGCAGGATCAAACCATTCTGTGCGGCGTAGAGCAGGCCGGCTTTCAGATACAGACCGTCCGCATATTCGCCTGGGTTGGCTTCGGGGCGGCCCCCGGAGAGCAGGATCATGTCCCCGCTTGCCAGAGTCAGGACCTCGGCCTCCGCCGTGCAAATGCCGGAGGAGCCTTCGCAGTGGTAGGAGATCCCGTTCAGGCTCCCGGATACGGCGCTGTGGACGTAGGCGTTGCCATCCACGGCGAAGAGCCTGCGGGAGAAGCAGTAGAAGCCGTTGGGGACAAAGATCGGCTCAAGGCTCACGGATGCCCAGTGTTCATAGCTGGTCGGCGTTTCATAGCTTGCCAGGTGCGGGCTTGCGGCCTCCATAACGAAGTAATAGAACCAATCCGTTTTTTGAACGTCCGGGAAGAATCGCAGATTTTCCTCCCGGTCGATGGCTTCCACATCCGGTTCCCGTTTGAAGAAACGGTCCAGGATTACGGCGGCCTCACAGCGCATTAAGCTGCGGTCCGGCTCGAAATTTCCCTCCGGGGTGCCGCCGACCCAGCCTTCTCTTTGCGCCAGGGCGATGGCGCGGGAGGCCCAATGATGGACCGCGTCCGGGAAATCGCAGGGCTCTTCGCAGCTCTTGCCGGAAATGTGGGCCAGTACCACCACCAACTCTGCCCGGGTGATGGGGCGGAGCGGACAAAAGTTGCCGTCGGTGCCGCCAGCCAGGTCGCCTGCGGCGGCCAGCGCATTTACGGCATGGCTGTACCAGCTGCCGTCCGGGACGTCGGGAAAGCGGGGAGGACCGGGCTTGTAGCTCCCCATTTTATACATGATGACGGCGACCTCAGCCCGGGTCAGAGAATTGTTCGGGAGAAAAGCACCCTCGGGCGTCCCGGAAAAGAAGGAGACATGCTCCTCGTCCGGACGCTGCTCCGGCTCTGTCGGTTCCGGTTCTGTCGCTTCTGTGGGCTCCGTTGGGTCAGAGGGCTCCGTGACGATCGGTTCCGTCGGTTCCGTGATCGGTTCCGTCGGTTCCGTGACGATGGGCTCTGTGTCTCTGGCCGGGTCGACGATCCCGCCGGGTTCCGCTGCGGCGGAGGAGATGGAGAACTGGAGTGTGATCAGAAGCACAAGCAATACAGATAAAAACCTTTTCATGTTGTTCCTTTCCGCAGACGGGGGCGTCAGACGACCTGCACGCCGTTGATCTCGATGCCCTCGTCTGCCGCGATGACCACGCAGCGGACGCCGCCGATCTCCTGTACCCGGACTAGATCCTGCCGGTCCGGATTCACCTTGATCACCACGTCCGGCGTTTTGTATTCCAGCTGGGCCGTGTTCAGCAGGTTCTGGGGCGGCAGCTCCGTATCCACGCCGAAGGTCTCCTCATACTTGACCCGGAAGGCGGCCATCCGTGGCTCCGAGACGCCGGTGTGCTCCAGGATTTCGCTGAGCGTCCCGCAGGAGACGGTCAGGGTCTCGGGGTCCCGGGCCTCCTTGTGGACGGCGGCCATTTCCCGCAGCTGGGTGTGGACGGTCTGGACCACCCGGGGGCTGCACTCCTCGTCGAGGGCTTCGGTCAGCACCTCGCGGAAGTTGTCCTTCTGCACGCCCACGGCCATGGGCGGCCGGGTGTGGAAGACGGCCTCCACGAATTCCTCGTAGCCGCAGTCCTTGGAGCGGTTGTAGAGCAGGGCGCCGTAGAGATTGGCCGCCCGTTCGTCAAAGGCGGGGAAGAGGAAGCCCAGCTCCGGATTTCCGGCGACCCAGTCTGCGCCGTGGCTCCGGAAGCTGCGCTCTGCGGCGTCGTAACGGAGAACAGGCCGGGTTTCCTTCACCGGACAGACGGAACAGACCAGATAAGTGAACTGGGTGTCGCCGTTGTCGGCCTGGAGGCTGTCGTCCTTGCCCCGGAAGGGCACGTCGTACACGTCGCAGGCCAGCAGAATCAGATAGTTGCCGTCCGCCAGGCGCAGGCTCCCGGCAATCTTTTCATAGAGAGCGCGGCGGGTCTCCGCCTCGCTCAGCCGCTGCTGCAGCAGCTTCATCAACAGGCCGTGCTCCTCGCCGTTCATGACCTGGGCGGTGGAGAAGCTGAGCTCCGAGAGGGTCCGGCCCAGGGCGCCGGAGACGCCCTTTTTCAGCAGCTCCAGATATTTTTCCTGCTCCTCCGCGGGCAGCAGGGCCAGAGATTCGTCAAACTCCGCCAGGATCTCGCCCGAGACTCCCACGTAGCAGCCGTAGATATGGGTGATGGCCGTGCGGTCTGCCCGAAAGCGCCGCCGCAGCTCCGATACTTCCTTGTCGATCACTTGAATGCCTCCGTTTTGCGATTATTGTTTTGTCTGTTTTGTTACCCGGCCGTCCCTGACCTCGTAGATCTCGTCGCAGTTCTCGATGGTGGAAAGCCGATGGGCGATGATGATGCAGGTCTTTTCCCGGCTCAGGGCGTTGACGGCCGCCATGACGGCCTTCTCCGTGGCGGTGTCCAGGGCGGCCGTGGCCTCGTCCAGGAAGAGCACGTCCGGATCGTAGTAGAGGGCCCGGGCGATGCCGATGCGCTGGCGCTGGCCGCCGGAGATACGCGCGCCCATTTCCCCGATCCTGGCGTCCAGCCCATCCTTCAGACTGCGGACGAAGTCGCCCAGCTGGGCGTCGTCCAGCGCCTTCCAGACCTTTTCGTCGTCGATTTTGTCCGCGTAAACGCCCAGGGCCACGTTGGCCCGGATCGTATCGTCGGTCAGATAGATGTTCTGCGGGATGTAGCCGATGCGGGCCTGCCAGTCTGCGTAGTTCTCCCGGATATCCCGGCCTCCGTAGAGGATGCGGCCCTGCTGGGGCTCCAGCAGACCCAGGATTACGTCCACAAGGGTCGTTTTTCCGGCGCCGGTGACGCCCACGATGCCCACGCTGGTCCCGGCCCGGACGGTGAGATTCACGTCCCGCAGCACAGGCTCGTCCCGCTCGGGATAGGTGAAGCTGAGCTGCTCCACCTGAATATCCGCCCGCAGCTTTTCCTGCTTGCCTTCCCGGTTCCTGGTGTCCAGGGCAGCCCGGCCGATGTCCGCGCCCCAGTTGTCGTCGATGATTTCACAGACGGCGTTGAGGGCCGGTATCCGGTAGGAAATACCGTTGATGGTGGAATTGATGGAGTTGGCGCTGGGCATCAGCTTGATGGCCGCCACAGCAAAGGCGGAGAGGCTGCCCACCACGGCGCTCAGATCCTGCCGCAGCGCGATCTTGAAGGCCACCAGACCCAGGATTCCGCCTATGCAGAGGATCTCCACCAGATGACGGGGGACGCTGCTCAGGATGGCCATACGGCGGCGGATGCGAACGAAGTCCTTGCCGTTGTCGGCGTAGCTGTCCACGAAGAAGCGCTCCCGGCCCATGAGCTTGACCTCTTTGACCCCGCCGACGGCCTGGACGATGGCCTTGATCATGCGGACGGTAATCTCCCGGCTTTCCTCGCCCGCGGCCTTGAGCTTCCTCCGGACGATGAGGAAATAGAGCACGGAATAGAGGGCCAGGCCGGCCACAATGGCGGCAGTCATCCAGGGATCGACCAGGAGCAGATACCCGACCAGCATCAGCGAGACAAGCCCGTTGGTGATCAGGCTGATGATGCTGGAGACGATTTCATAGGCGCTGCCCACGTCGCTGTTGATAGATCGGATCAGCTCGGCGGAGTTGTGCTGCAGATGGAAGGTATAGGGCTTGCGCAGATAGCAGTCCAGCAGCTTGGCGGAGGTGTTGATCCGGTTCCGGGCCAGGAAGACGCCCTGAACCACCGACATATAGATGGCGTACAGGTTCTTGACGATATAGACCGCCAGAATCACCAGCACCAGCACCAGCAGCAGGGTGTTGGGGTCCTGAATGGGAAGGAACCTGGTCAGCAGGCGATACCAGCTCCGTTCTTCCAGCTGCGCCGGGGACACCAGCAGGTTGACCAGGGGCAGGATCAGCGAGACCCCCAGAAAATCGAAGGCCGTGCCGATCAGTATCAGAAAGAACAGAACGACGAAATACCGCCGCTCCTTCCTGGGAAAAATCATTTTCAGCTTGGCAAACAGGGATTTCTGTTCCATAAACGGATTCCCCCCGGACGTGATACGGTCATTGTATCACATCCGGGGGGAATTGTCAATTTACAGCGTCTCCCGCTTCAGCGCGTCGATGGGGTTGTCCTTCCGAATCTTCCCCGTGGCGTAGAGCATGGTGACGAAGACCACCAGGAAGACGGAACCCGCGGCGATGCCCATGGCGGCCCAGGGGATGCGGAATCCTGCGCCGCGGAAGCTCCGCTCCACCGCCAGGAAGACACCATAGCTGATGACGAAGGAAACCGGCAGCCCAAAGAGCAGGGCCTTGCAGCCATAGAGCAGGCACTCAAAGCGCATCATCCGCCCGAAGGCTTGGTCTCCCATGCCCACGGATTTCAGCGTGGCAAACTCCCGCCGCCGCAGTGCCACGTTGGTGGAGATGGTGTTGAACACGTTGGCCGCCGCGATCAGGGAAATCAGCACGATGAAGCCGAAGGTGAAGACGTTGATGATGAGCAGCAGGGCGAGACTTGACTCCTGCCCCTCCCTGGTGTCAAAGACCGAGGCACAGTTGTTGAGACCCAGCTCCTTGAGCTTCTCCGCCATCGCCTTGGCGGCGGGGCCATGGCGTTCGGCGTTGAAATAGTAGTCAAAGGACAGAGCTTCCTCCGTGCCCAGCAGCTCCTCTGCCCGGGAAATGGGGAAATACAGGGAGAAGTCTTCCCGCAGCGCAGCCAGCGGCAGCTTTTCCACAGCGCCGCCGATGGTCAGCTTTCGCTTCGGCCGGACCTCCTCCGGACCGAGCCGCAGCAGCTCCGTTTCCTTCGGACTTCCGTCTGCCTCCAATTCGGCGTCCTCCGGGTAAAACGCGTATGATATGATTTTACCGGTTTTGGGATCCATTTCCGAATCCAACAGGCGGTAACCGGGGATATTCACGTCCCAGCTGGCCTCCAGCTCCAGAGGCAGAGCATCGGGGCGCAGGATGTCGAAGGTGATGTAGACCGTGTTCAGCCCGTGGGACTCCTCCGTGTGCATTTTCAGATAGGCCACGGCCTGCCCGGCCTCTGGGTCCATCCCCGCCTCCTCGCAGAGGGCTTCGTAAAGCGCTTCGCTGACAAAATAGACGGTGGGATAGCCCAGCGCCTGACCGCGCTCCTGCGGGATCCAGCGGGAGGCGGTTTCGGACAGAGCGGAGACCGGCATGCGCAGTTCGGCCATTCCGCCGAGGATGCCGCCGCAGGCGGCTTCGGTGACGCCCTCCGTCCGGCTCAGCTCGGCAAGCAGTCTGTCCCGTTCTGCCTTGGGCTGATACAGCGGGCTGTTGGTTTCCGTGTTGACGAAAGAGACAATCAGGTCGCTGGCATAGCGATTCGCGCTGCCCGCCACGTCCTGCCGCAGATAGTCGGCAAAGCTGAAAGCGGAGATGAAGAGCACCACGCTTAAAAACAGGGAAAGGACGGTGGCCCGATACTGCTTCCGGCTGCGCTTGAAATTCTTGGCAGCAAGGGTACCGGGGAAGCCAAAGAGCCTTGCGGTGAGGGGGGAGACCCGGATGCTCCGGGGTCGAATCTTCACGTCCCGGCTCTGACGGATGGCCGCGATGGGGGAGAGCCGCACGCTTCGCCGGGCAGGGATCCAGGCGGAGACCAGCACGCTCAGCAGGCCTACGCCGGCGGCCAGCAGCAACGCCGGGACAGACAGCGCCAGGCGGATTGGAATGTTCTCCGCGCCTTCGATGTTGATGATGCGGTTGAAAGCGGGGCGCAGGAAGCGCAGCGCCAGGCCGATGCCGCCGCAGCCCAGGAGCAGGCCCAGGGGCAGGGCGACGGCGCAGAGCAGCAGAGCTTCTGTCAGCACGGACCGGCGGATCTGCCGATCGGTGGCGCCGATGGATTTCAGCAGGCCGAACTGCCTGGTCCGCTCCGAAACAGAGATCGAAAAGGCGTTGTAGATCAGGGACACGGAGCCGAAGAAGATCAAAGCGAAGAGAATCGCCACAAGACCGAAGAGAACCTCCACCAGATTTTGATTTCGGGAAGCGCCGGAGTAGAGCAGCAGATCTTTATTCACTTCGCCTTTGGCGCCGTAGCCGTGGGCGTCTACGAACGCAATGGCATCTGCGACCCTTTCCAGCGTGAAAAAGGCCTTGTGATCCCTTCCGGCTGCGCCGACGGTCAGGGCCAGAGAACCGGGCAGCTCGCTGCTTTCAACACTGGTGGTGAAGCGGTCGTATACGCCTACGACGGTGTAGATTCGCTCCTCCGTGTTAATCAGGCCTTCCCCTTCAAACAGGTAAGGACTGTGCTCACCCAGGGGCATACCCTCGTCGTCGATCCGCTGGCCCACCGACAGGCTCAGAGTTTGACCCACCCGGAGCTGAGCGCCGGTGGTGATGGAGGCCCGATCGGAGATCAAAAGCTCCCGGTTATTGTTCGGCATACGGCCCTCCAGCAGCCGGACTGAGACCAGCTCCGGGAAGCCCGGGGACATGGAGGCGATCCGCAGATAGGGAAAGATCTTCTTCGCATCCCCAGCCAGAGCCCAGCCCACGCTGTCCAGAGTTTCCACCCGGGTGAGCTGGGGCTGAGAACGCAGTGCTGCCAGCTCCTCGTCGTTCAGCTCCTCATACCAGCCGTGGAAGGAACCCACCTCAGCAGTGGTCACGTCGATCATATATTGCCGCCCGGACCAGGCTCCCTCCGCCACGGCGGTAAACAGGGCTACGGAGAGGATGATGCCGATGAGGGTCACCAGGGTCCGCACCCGGTTCTGCTTCAGGCAGCGCAGGGTGTATTGTGTCAGTATGTTCATAATGTTTACCTCAGTTCAACGCGGGAAATTTGGATTTGTAGAACTGTAGGGGCCGGTGTGGGCATCGGCCCCTACGGATGAGATCGACAAATCCTGATTTACAACGTCTCTGTTTTCAGCGCGTCGATGGGGTTGTCCTTCCGGATCTTCCCCGTGGCGTAGAGCATGGTGACGAAGACCACCAGGAAGACGGAACCCGCGGCGATGCCCATGGCGGCCCAGGGAGGCCTGTAAGCCCCGCTGACGAAGCCCTGGTCTACCACCCTCCAGATCAGCCAGCTGATCCCGCCCGCCGCCGGCAGGCCGAAGAGCAGGGCCTTTCCGCCGTAGAGCAGACACTCGAACCGGGTCATGCGGCCAAAGCTCCGGTTTCCCATCCCGACGGATTTCAGCGTCGCAAACTCCCGCCGCCGCAGAGCCACGTTGGTGGAGATGGTGTTGAAGACATTGGCTGCCGAAATCAGGGAGATCAGGATAATGAAGCCGTAAGAGAAGACGTTCAGAATCAGCAGAGCGGCCTGCTCGCTTTGATTCCCGGCCCGGTTGTCCCGGACCTTGACGATCCCGCTGAGCTCCGGATGCTTCTCGTCGAGGAGCTTCCGGAAGGCCTCGGCGACCCTGGCGTGGTCCTCCGCGCAAAAATGAATCTGAATCGAAAGGTCCTGCTCCGACTCCAGGGCTGTGCCGGTGACTGCCTCATACCGGGAAACGGGGAACAGCACCGTGAAGCTGATGCCGTTCACGACGATGGGCTGCCGGTCCAGGAGCCCGCCGATGGTGAAATGCCAGTGGACTTCGGCCTCCTCCGGGGACAGGGAGAGCTCTCTGGGCGCCTCGTCTCTTTCGGGGTTCCACGGCGCCTGGTAGACGTATTTCGTGACGTTGCCCTCTCCGTCGCCTTCGCTGTAGATCAGCTGGCATCCGTCGATCCAGTTCGGCACCATCATGGCCTCCGCTTCCACGGGCAGGGCCTCGGGCCGCAGGACCGTCCAACTGTGCAGATGGCCGTTTTTGCCGTTGCCGTCGTATTCCCACTGCTGGCCGTGATTGTAGGCTGCGCCCTGGCCCAGGGCCGGGTCCATCCCTGCCTCGGCGCAGAGCGTTTTGTAGTATTCGTCGTCCACAAAGCCGTATAAGAAGGGCTGGTCCAGTTCCATTACCATGCCGGGCCTGGCAAGCGATTCATAGGCGGCGTCGGGGGCCAGAGCGTCCTGCGGAAGCGTGAGAAAGGGCATATCCGCGAGCATGTCGCTTCCGTTGATGCGATAGCCCGCCGCCGTCACGCCCTCCACGGCCCGCAGCTCCCGGAGCAGGGCGTCGGGGTCCTCCACCGACGAAAGCTTCTCAGAGTAGATGGAGACGTCCGCGGCGTGCTGCGCAATGCTCCGGGCGATTTCATTCCGGAGATAGGAGGAAAAGCAGAAGGCGGAGATGAAGAGCACCACGCTCAGAAACAGGGAGACCACCGTGGCCCGATACTGCTTCCGGCTGCGCTTGAAGTTTTTCGCGGCCAGCAGGCCGGGGAAGCCGAAGAGCTTTCGCGTCAGCGGGTTGACCCGCAGCTTGCTTGCCCGAATCCTCACGTCCGCGCTCTGGCGAATGGCCGCTATGGGGGAGAGACGGGTGGCCCGCTTGGAGGGAATCCAGGCGGAGATCAGCGCCGTGACCAGACCGATCCCGACCGCCAGCAGCAGGACGGGCGGATTCAGCTCCAGCCGGATGCTCTCCGGGGGCTGGTCGCCGACCCGCATCAGGCTGTCAAAGGCGGGCCGCAGCAGGCGCAGGGCCAGGGCAATGCCGCCGCAGCCCAGCAGCAGACCGATGGGAATGGCGACGGCGCAGAGCAGCAGGGCCTCGGTCAACACCGCCCGGCGGAGCTGCCGATTGGTGGCCCCCACGGATTTTAGCAGGCCGAACTGCTTGGTCCGCTCGGACACGGAGATGGAAAAGGCGTTGTAGATCAGGCAGACGGAGCCAAAGACGATCAGCCCGAAGAGAATCGCCAGCAAGCCGGCGACGACGAGCCGGAGGTTCTCTTCATCCACGACGCCGCTGATCTGCAGGAGCTTTTCGTTCCCCACGCAGCCTTCTCCCAGGTCGAAATGGGCGTTGCAGAAGGCCAGGGTGTCCCGGACGTCCCGAAGCCGCACCACGGCTTCGGTGGAGACGCCCGCGGCGCCGGTGGTCAGGGCCAGCGTGCCGGGGCTGTCATAGTCGGCGAAGGCGCCGCCCATGGAATGGTAGACGCCCACGACGGTATACTCATGGGAGACCGTGTCGCGCAGCCGCTCGACGCCCGCGCTCAGGTAGGAGCTGTAGATTGGCAGCGGACTGCCGTCCTCCGCCACCCGCTGTCCCAGCTCCAGGCTCACCGTCTGCCCGACGGCATAGCTGACCCTGGAGAGGGAGGGCATCTGATTGCTGACAATCAGCTCGTGATCGTTTTGCGGATACCGCCCCGCGATCATGCGCACGGAGAGCAGATCGCAGGAAAAATCATAGGAGGCGACCCGCAGATAGGGCCAGTTCCGGTCCAGCGGTGTGATCAAAGCCCAGCCAAGGGTTTCCAGCCTGCCGATCTCCGCCACCTCGGGCTCCCGGGCGAGTTCGGCGTATTCGTCCTCCGTGAGCTCCCGAACGACCGCGTGATAGCGGCCCTTTTCCGCCTCCGTGGCCCGGATCAGGTAGCGCCAACCCGACCAGATCCCCTCTGCCACAGCTGTAAAGAGCGTCACGGAGAGAATGATGCCAATGATGGTCACCAGGGTCCGCACCCGGTTCTGCTTCAGGCAGCGCAGGGTGTAGCTTGTCAGAATGTTCATGTCAATCCGTTCCTTTCAGCAGGATTCCGGCCAGAAAAGGCATCAGGCAACAGGCAACAGGCATCAGGCACCGCCCGGAAGCGGTTTTATCTTTCGCCTTGTACCCCGTCCGAAAAGGATCCGCCAGACTGTGAAAGCGTTTGTGCGAGGAATTGGTCCGTTTTTCAGAAACGGAAGCAGTCGTGTCTGATGCCTGATGCCTGGTCTCTGATGCCTCGTCGGATCGGGGTCCGGCCTGCGGAAAGCACAAGCCCACACAGGCGAGTAAAATCGTTTCGGTATTCATGCCTTCACCCTCTCGTCCCGGACGATCCTGCCGTCCTCGACGGCGATGATCCGGTCCGCCTGGAGGGCGATGGACTCGTCGTGGGTGATGACGATGAGGGTCTGCCCGTAGCGGCGATTGGAGAGCTTGAGCAGCTCCACGATTTCCTGACTGTTTTTGCTGTCCAGGTTGCCGGTGGGCTCGTCCGCCAGCACCACCGCCGGGGCGTTCATCAGGGCCCGGCCGATGGAGACCCGCTGCTGCTGGCCGCCGGAGAGCTGGTTGGGGAGGTTCCTGCGGCGGTCCTGAAGAGACAGGGTGTCCAGCAGCTCCTCCAGCCGTTCTTGATTGATCTCCCGCCCGTCCAGCAATACGGGGAGGGTCATGTTCTCCTCGGCAGTGAGCACGGGGATCAGATTGTAGAACTGATAGATCAGCCCCACCTGGCGGCGGCGGAAGATGGCGAGCTGCTCGTCGTTCTGGGCGTACACGTCCTGCCCGTTCACGAAGACCTTGCCGGAAGTGGGCCGGTCTACGCCGCCCAGAATGTGCAGCAGGGTGGACTTGCCGGAGCCGGAAGGCCCGATGATGGCAAGAAATTCCCCCTTCTCCACGGAAAATGAAACGTCGTCCACGGCCTTTACCAGGTTCTCCCCGCTGCCGTAGTGCTTCGATAAATGTTCGACTCTCAGGATTTCCATGCGGATCATCCTCCTTGGGATTTGATGGGCTTATTATAACGTGCCAATGTGACAATCCGGTGACTGTTTGATAAGCGATTTGTCATTTTAGAGATCAAATATGCAGGAGCGCCCATCGGCCGCCCGCCCATGGCAGAAGCCTCCCGATTTCCAACACCCCGTAGGGGCGCTCATTGAGCGCCCGCCCATGCAGAAGCATTCCGAATCTGTCATCGCGAGCCGTAGGGGACGGGTTCCCCGTCCCGCACACCGGCCGCGGCAATCCGTTTTCTTTTGCGTTTCGATTCTCTGTCCGTTGTTCCGGCTATCTTGACAAGCTGGCATGCCTCCGGCGGCCTGCTTTCCTGTTCCGGCAAGAAAGCAGGCAAAGAACCGTCCAGAGGGGGAAGATTCCGAATCTCTTCCCCCTCTGGACGCCTCTCATTCAAACGGCCAAAAGGGGTCGTCCCCCTTTTGGAAATCTCCGAAAAAACCGGTAACGCGGCAGCTTTGAACAATGCCTTTCTTGCTGAAGCCTGCTACCTTTGCGCATATTTGGACACGTGGCTGCTGTCAAACTGCATGCGCACCAAAATGAGAAATGCAATTCCAAGACCCGCAGCGATACACAGCGCGATCCGAAACGGGGCCCCGCCGTCGAAAACCACCGCCAGGGTGATCAAGGCCGCGTATTTCGGCAGCAGCGCGAGCGAAAATCCGTGGTAGACCCGCAGCCAGAAGCGAAACTCGCGTTGATGCCGTTTGATCATCCTGCCAATGTAATTCATGGTCAGCCGGTCGTCATAGCTCTGCGCGTCGTGAATGGCAAGAGCGTTCTTTCGATTCTTCGCCCCGATCAGAAAATCCAACAGCAGATCCCGCAGCCGATGAACGGCGGTAAGATCCGTCCAGATCGACAGCAACCCCAGCAACAGAAGTACTCTTTCGGTCATATGGAATCCCTTCTCGCTTGCATCCTGCATGCTTCACACGGCTCCAACGTAAAAGCGCATCGTAAAGCTCGCGCCGCCCTCGGGGCTGTTGGAGGCCCGGAGGGTGCCGTTCTGTTCCGTGACGATCTGGCGGGCCAGGGCCAGGCCGATGCCGACGCTGTGCTCGTCGGCGTTCTTGCCCCGGTAAAAGCGTTCAAAGAGATGGGGCAAGTCCGCCGGGTCGATGCCCGGCCCGCTGTCGCAGACCGTGAGCTCCGTGAAAATGGGCGTCTTCCGGGCCGTTACGCGGATGCTCCCGCCCTCCGGCGTGTGCTCTACGCAGTTCTTCAGCAGATTGCCCAGAGCCTCGGCGGTCCAGGCCGGGTCCAGGCGCAGCTCCGTGTCACCGCCCTCTAGGGAAAAGCGCTGGCCCCGAAGCTCCATGGGAATCCGCAGGGGGCGGAGGGCCCGGCCCGTCAGATCGGCGGCGCGGATGGGCTCCGGGGCGAAGACTGCCACCCCCGCGTCCAGCTTGGAGAGCTTCAGCAGGGTCTCCACCAGCCAATCGATCCGCTCCAGGGAGCGCTTCAGCTCCCGCGTCAGCCGCAGCCGCTTCTCCGCCTCGTCGGCCTCCGCCAGCAGGGAAAGGGTCAGATTCATGGAGGTCAGGGGCGTGCGGAGCTGGTGAGAGACGTCCGCCAGCGCCCGGGTCAGCTCCTGCTTTTCATCCTGCAGACGGTCGGCGGACTCCTTCAGCCGCAGAGTCATTTTGGAGATTTCGCTGCGCAGAATGGCCAGCTCGCCCTCTGCGTTGTCCTCCAAAAGCTGATCCTGGCCGTGGAGCACCCGGTCCACGGAGCGGCTCAGCTCCGCGATCTGGCCGTAGCGCCGCCGGGCGAAGAAAACGTGGAAATATGTAAATACCAGCCCCGTTCCCAGCACCGCCAGGGCGCAGAGCGGGGAAATCAGCAGGCTCAGCGCAGCCAGGGCCAGAGCCGCCGCCCCACAGATCAGAAGCTCCTTCCGAAGCTCCGGGTTTTTCAAATGCTTCATGTTTTTTCAAATGCTCCGTAGGGGCCGGCGCCCTCGACGGCCCGCGGGTCTCGATCCTCATAACATTCGGGGCGTCGGGGACGCCGCCCCCTACGAAATTGCTCCGTCTATTCGTCCATCCGGTAGCCGATGCCCCGGACGGTTTTGATCAGCGCGGGCTGCTGGGGATCGTCCTCCAGCTTCTCCCGCAGGCGCTTGATGTACACGGTCAGGGTGTTGCCGTTTACATAATCTCCAGCTACGTCCCAGATCTCCTCCAGCAGCCGCGCCCGGGTCAGCACCCGGCCTCGGTTGGAGAGGAAGACCAGGAGGATGCGGTATTCCAGGGCGGAGAGGGGAATCTCCGCGCCGTTTTTTGTGACCGCGGCCTTGTCGGTGTCCACCCGGAGGCTTCCCAGGTTTACCACGCTTTGGCTGCCGCAGCGCCGCAGAACGCTGCGAATCCGGGAGACCAGCTCCCGGGGCCGGAAAGGCTTGGCAACGTAGTCGTCGGCCCCCATGTCCAGCCCGGTCACCACGGAGCCCTCGTCCCCGGAGGCCGTGACGAAGATCACCGGCAGGCCGTATCGCTTGGCCGCGGCGCAGACCCCGAAGCCGGAGCCGTCGGTCAGGGACAGGTCCACCAGCAGCAGGTCGAAGGCGCCAGGCCCCAGCAGGGCTTCGGCCTCCCGCTGCCCCGCGGCGGTCCGCACGAAGAAGCCTTCGCCCCGGAGAAACTCCGACAGCGAGCGCACGATGGCCGCGTCGTCCTCCACAAGCAGTAATCGGTTCACAGTGCTCCCCCCCTTGTTTTTGGGATATTATACCCGAATCGGAGCAGTTTTTCAAGAAGGCAAATCGGGATTTGTCGAGATGCTGCGTAGGGCGGCCAGACCCCTGGCCGCCGCGATAACCGCCAGCGTGACGGCGGCGGCCTGGGGTCAGGCCGCCCTACGCAAGAACCCGACAAATCCGAATTATGCAGACGGCCTGCCCTACTTTTCCCTGGACGGAAAGCACAGCGCGGCCAAAAAGCCGAAGAGCACCGCCGCGGCGATGCCGCCGGAGGCGGCGCTGAGGGGTCCGGTGAGGGCTCCCAGGAGGCCGTCCCGGTCCACGGCCTTGCGGGTCCCCTGGGCCAGCAGGTTCCCGAAGCCCGTCAGCGGCACCGCGGCCCCGGCCCCTGCCCAGTCCGCCAGCAGGGGATAGAGCCCAACAGCCCCCAGCACGACGCCAGTTACAACGCAGCCCGTCAGAATCCGCGCCGGCGTCAGCGCCGTTTTGTCAATAAGGACCTGACAGATACAGCAGATCAGCCCGCCCACCAGAAACGCTTTCAGATACTCCATACAGCCTCCCAAAATCCGTAATTCTCAATTTTCTCAATTCTCAATCGCAACGCAGTGACATACCGCCGGGATGCTCTGCTTTTGCTGGACTGTGGTGGGGGAGAGCAGCGCGCCCGTGCCGCAGAAGAGCAGGCGCTTCCAGCGGCCGGAGGCCGCGCCCGGCAGCAGATGGGCCGCCAGCACCGCCGCGCTGCAGCCGGCCCCGGAGCCGCCGCAGTGGACGTCCTGGGTCTCCGGATCGAAGACCAGCAGTCCGCAGTCGGTATAGCGTTCTCCCAGCTTCACGCCGTCCCCGGCGAAGAGCTCCCGGACCAGCTCGCTGCCCAGGCGGCCCAGGTCCCCGGTGACGATCAAATCATAGTCTTCCGGTCCCCGGCCCAGGTCGTCCAGATGCGCCCGAATGCTTTTGTAGGCCGCCCACGCCATGGCGGCGCCCATGTTGTTGGCGTCGGTGATGCCTTTGTCCTCCACAGTCCCGGCGGTGGCAGCCGTCAGAACCGGCCCCTGCCCGGCCGCGGTAACCAGCACGGCTCCCGCGCCGGTGACGGTCCATTGGGCCGTGGGCGTCCGCTGGCCCCCGTAAGCCAGGGGGAAGCGGTACTGGCGCTCCGCCGCGGCGAAATGGGAGGAGCTCAGGGCTGCGGCACGGTTTACATAACCAGCATTCACCGCAGCGCCTGCAAGCAACAGACCCTCGGCCATGGTGGAGCAGGCCCCGTAGAGCCCCAGCACGGGCAGGCCGGTCCCTCGCAGGGCAAAGCTGGAGCCCACGCACTGATTCAGCAGGTCTCCGGAGAAAACCAGATCCAGGCTGTGCGGATCCAGCTCTGCTTTTTGCAGCAGCAGGCTCAGCGCCTCCTGCTGGAGGGCGGTCTCCGCCTGCTCCCAGCTCTGCTGGCCCAGCTTCCCGTCGGGCTCCACCCGGTCAAACTCCGGCCCCAGCGGGCCCTCGCCCTCCTTCCGTCCCGCTGCCGAGGCCCAGGCGCTCACAACCGGGCGGTTCGGAAAGAGAATACTTTGCTTTCCGCGGTGCAGTGATTCCATAGCAGCCTCCAGGACGTCGGATTTGGATTTGTCGGGCTCTTGCCGTAGGGCGGCCTGACCCCAGGCCGCCGCTGACACGCTGGTGGTTATCGCGGCGGCCAGAGGTCTGGCCGCCCTACGCAACATCCATACAAATCCCGATCTGACGATAGCTTTCCCGCATCGCACAAAAAAATACCCGGCATCGTTTCGATGCCGGGTAGGATTTTCATTTTGGATTATCCCACGTGTACGCCGCAGATCAGACGGGAGGCGTAGTATTCATTGTCGATGCTGGTGACAATGACGCCCAGGCGGGTGTTGGCGGCGTGGATGAACTGGCCGTTGCCAATGTAGATGCCGGAGTGGGTGGCGCGGCTGCTGGAAGTGTAGGTCCGCTCAAAGACGACGATGTCGCCGGGCCGCAGATTAGCGCGGGAGACCTGCTTGCCGGCAGAGAGCTGGGCAGTGCAGATCCGGCCCACGTTGTAGCCGAACTGCTTGTAGATGTAGTAGACCATGCCGGAGCAGTCGAAGCCGGTGGAGGGGGAGGAGCCGCCATAGACGTAGCGGTAGCCCTTGAACTGCATGGCGTAGGCGGCCACGCGCTCGCCCAGGGTGCTGCCCGTGGAGGCGCTGGAGCTGCCGGAATTGCCGGAGCTGCTGCTGGAGCCGGTACTGCTGCTGGAGCTGGAACTGCTGTTGGAGCTGGAGCTGCTGTTGGAGCTGGAGCTGGAGCTGCTGGCAGTGGTCTTGGGCTTGGACTCGGTCGTCTTGGCCGCGCTGTTCTCCACGTAGGTGTTGCCCTTGCTGCCGTAGTTGGTGTAGGGAGTCTCCAGCAGGGTCAGCAGGTCGGAGCGGACGTAGCCGATCTGGCCGTTGAAGCTGACCTTATACCAGTCGGAATTGAAGCCGATGATGAAGCAGGTCTCGCTCTTGGGGGCCTGGGATACGATGCCGCCTTCGACAGAGGGCGCGGAGCGCACGTTGCTGCTGCAGTCGAACATGGCGTAGCCGAGCTTGACGTTTTTCTTGTCGTTGAACTCGATATATTCCTTGGCCATGTAGCCGATCTCCAGGTTGAAGTTGACCAGATACCAGTCGTCAACCTCCCGGATAATCACAACGCAGTCGCCGCCTCTGGCAGTCGCCAGAATCTCGCTGTCGGTGTTGGGCTTGGCCCGCAGCCGGAGGGAGGAGGCGGTCACGACGCCGATGCCGGTTTTCAGCTCCGTGGCATGGGCGGGCAGGGCCATCCCTGCCAGCATACAAACAGTCACAAATAAAATGACGAGTCGCTTGGTGAGTTTCTTCATAAGTACCTCGCTTTCCGATTACTTGGCGGCTAAGGCTCTTTCGAGCCAGACACAGCCAACGTCCAGGGCCGTGTAGAAGCCGTCTTTCTCGCTTTTTTTGATGATCCGGTCCTTGGGCCGGACGCTCTGATCGGTGAGCTGCAGCTGCACCGAAACCTTGGTTGCCAGGCTCATATCCTGAAAATCCTTGGATTCCAGGATTTGCATGATGACGATATATTTGTCGGCCATGGAGCCGTAATAAACCATGTTGTCCTTTCGCATCAAGGGATGTCCCTTGTAGGTCAGGCCATTCTGTTCAGACATGGAGCACCTCCTTGTTTGAATGTAACCAAATTGTAACCCATTGCAACGGGTTTGTCAACCCCTGCGACGAAAAATTCACAAAATATTGCGGATTTTATCCGAAAAACAGGCGTTTTTTGGTCCAAACGACGTATTTTTTGAAAAAAAAACGGAAAGCGGGGTACGTATGAAGCGGTAACAAAACTGTCACGCATCCGCGGACAAGTCAACAAAACGGGGAGCCTGCGGCGCAGGCTCCCCGCATTGTCTGAAAGAGGGGACCGGTCAGTCGAACAGATAATTGCGCACCAACTCGGAGAGCAGCTCGTCCCGGTCCAGACGGCAGATCATCGCGCGGGCGTTGTTGTGATTGGTGATGTAAGTGGGGTCCTCAGAGAGGAGATACCCTACGATCTGGTTGATGGGATTGTAACCCTTTTCGGTCAGAGAGGTATAGACGGACGAAAGGATGCGCCGCATTTCCTCATGGTCCTCCGAGGGAACCCGGTATTTGATGGTGTGGTCTTCCATAGGGCCTGCCTCCTTTGCGCTTTTCTAATATCATACCCCATTTTGCAGGATTTGTAAAGAGACTATTTGTAAATTATTTTTCTTTCCGCACGAAGAACATGCCGAAGGTATTGGGGCCGCAGTGGGTGGAGATGGCGGAGGAGGCGGGGTACTCAATGAGCTCCCGGCAGCCGGTTTTCTCCTTCACGTAGTCCTTCAGCTCCTTCAGGAAAGCGGGGTCCTGGAGCGTGTGGTTCATATAGACCAGATCGGTCTCATAGTCCGGCAGCTTGGCCAGCTGATCGTCCAGATACTCATAGACGCACTTGCGGTAGACGCCCCGGTACTTCTTGCCCACGCGCATGATGCCGTCCTCGAAAACGATCTCGGGCCGCAGCTTCAGAATGTTGGCCCCCAGGGCGGCCAGGGTGGAGCAGCGTCCGCCCTTGCGGAGGAACTCCAGGGTCTCGATGATGAAGCTGCCCTCAATCCGCTCCCGGTAGGCTTCCATGAAGGCCGCCGCTTGGGCGGGGTCCTCCAGATCGCTGCGCAGGACGGCGAGAATGGTCAGAGAAGTGCCGCCTGCCAGATTCTTGGAGTCCACCACCCAGACGTTGCCGACCTCCTGTGCCGCGATGCAGGCATTCTGATAGCAGGAGGACACGCCGGCGCTCTTGGCGACGTGGATCACGGGCCGCCCCTCGGCTCTGAGCCTGCGGAACCACTTTTCGTAGTCGTCGGGGTTGGCGGCGCTGGTCTTGGCCAGCTGGCCGGACTGCTTCACGTAGTCCAGCAGCTCCTTCTGCGTAAGATCGGGCCAGTCGTCCACGGTGTTTTCCCCCATCGTCACGTAGCTGGCGATGACGCGGATGTCGTATCGCTCCAGCAGCTCGGGGGGCATATCCAGGGTGCTGTCTGCGCTGATGATATACGGTTTCATACAGATTCTCCTTTATCGTGAGCGAATTTACCGCCGGACAGCGCCAAGCCTGCTCTCCAGCGCCTGACAGATGCTCCGCATGGCGGGTTCGATATCGGCGTCGGTGAGGGTGCGTTCCTCGGCGCGGAAGTTCAGGGAGAAGGCCGCACTCTTCATGCCGGGCAGGATGCCGACGCCGCGGTAAACGTCGAAGAGCCGGATTTCCCGCAGAAGGGGACCGGCGGCCTCGGTGATGCAGGCCTCCAGGGCGCCCACGGTGACGGCCTCGGCGCAAACCACGGCCAGGTCGCGGCTGACCGCCGGGAAACGGGGCAGGGCCTTGAAGGTCTTTTCGGGAGCCAGGACGCTCTGCAGCTCGGTGAAGTTCAGCTCCGCCGCGTAGACCTCGCAGTCCATGCCGTAGTTCTTCGCGGCCAGAGGGTGAATCTGCCCCAGAACGCCGATCCGCTTCCCGCCGACGAACAGGGCGGCGCAGCGGCCCGGATGGTAGGTCGGGTCGTCCTTGACGGCCTCGAAGCGCAGAGGCAGCACGTTGAGCTGGGCAAGAATGCCCTCCACGGCGCCCTTCAGCGCGTAGAAGTCCTCGCCGGGGCCGTAGCTGCCCAGCATCAGAAGCTTAGGCTCCCGGGGCAGAACCTCGCCCTCCACGGGCAGGTAGATCTTCGCCAGCTCATAGAGCCGGGCTTCCTTGTTGTGATAGGCGTAGTTCCGGGACAGAATGTCCAGCATGGAGGGGACGCCGGTGGTCCGCATGACGGAGGTATCCTCGCCCAGGGGGTTCAGCAGCTTGATCTGCTTGCGTCTCGGGTCGTCCTTGGGAGCGCGGATCATGTCCATGCCGGAGGGGGAGACGAAGGAGTAGGTGATGATCTCGCTGAAGCCCAGAGCCCGGGCCGCGGCCCCAGCCTTGTTCTCCAGGAGCTGCGCCGGGGAGTAGCCGCCCCGGGTGGTGGCGCCCCGCATGAGGGTGGTGGGAATCTCGTTGTAGCCGTAGAAGCGGGCGACCTCCTCGGCGATATCGGCCATCCGTCGCAGGTCGGGCCGCCAGGAGGGAACCTGGATCCGGCCGTCCACCACGGGAATCTGCTCCCGGCGGAGGTAGTCGATCATGTCGGCCTCAGGGATTTCGGTGCCCAGCAGGGCGTTGATCCGCTGTGGCTCCAGGGGCAGAGAGAAGGGCTCCGGCACGTAATTGATGATGTCGATGACGCCGTCCAGCACCTCGCCGGCTCCCAGCAGCTCCACCAGCTCGCAGGCGCGGTTGACCGCGGGGAGGGTCAGCATGGGGTCGATGTTCTTCTCGAACTTGGCGGAGGCCTCGGTGCGCATGCCCAGGGCCAGGGCCGTCTTGCGGATGGAGGTGCCGTCGAAGTTGGCGGACTCGAAGACCACGTCGGCGGTGTCCGCGACGATCTCGGAGTTCTCGCCGCCCATGACGCCGGCCAGGCCCACGGGACGGGTCTCGTCGGCAATGACCAGCATATCGGGCGTCAGCTTCCGGACGCTGCCGTCCAGGGTAGTGAGCTCGGCGTCGGCGCCGGCCCGGCGGACGATGATCCTGCCGCCCTTCACGTAGCGGTAGTCAAAGGCGTGCATGGGCTGGCCGTACTCCACCATCACGTAGTTGGTGATGTCCACGATGTTGTTGATGGGCCGGATCCCGGCGGCGCGGAGGCGCTGGCGCATCCACTTGGGGGAGGGGCCGATCTTCACGTTCCGCACCATGCGGGCGGTGTAGCGCAGGCAGAGGTCCGGGTCCGGGGTCTCCACGTCCAGCAGCTCCGGCAGCAGGCCGGGGCCGCCGCCCTTTACCACGGGCTCATGGAGCTTCAGCGGCACGTTGAAGGCCGCCGCGGTCTCCCGGGCCAGGCCGATGAGGCTGTAGCAGTCGGGGCGGTTGTTGGTGACCTCAAACTCCACGATGCTGTCGTCGTTGCCGATGACCGCATTGATGTCCTGGCCCACGGCGCAGTCCTCGTCGTTGAGGATCCAGATGCCGTTCTCGCAGGCGTCAGGGAAGTCGTTATGGGTCAGGCCCAGCTCCTGGATGGAGCAGAGCATGCCGTTGGAGTCCTCGCCCCGGAGCTTGCCAGCGGTGATGTGAACGCCGCCGGCCAGCCGGGAGTCGTGCAGGGCCGCGGGGACCAGGTCGCCCTCCCGGACGTTCTGCGCGCCGGTGACGATCTGAACGGGCGCGCCCTGACCCACGTCGATCTGGCAGATCCACATGTGGTCGGAGTTGGGGTGACGGACGATGGACAGAACTCTGCCCACCTTGACGTTTTGAATCTCCGCGTCCAGGCGGGTGGTGGTCTCCACCTTCTGCCCGGCCACGGTCATAATCTCGTCGTATTCCCGGTCGGAGGCCTGGATATCAACGAATTCTTTCAGCCATTTTCTGGAGATGTTCATATTCTATGTGCCTCCCTTTTCAGAATTGCCGCAGGAAGCGGACGTCGTTCTCAAAAATCAGCCGCAGGTCGGAGATCTGGAAGCGGCGCATGGCCATGCGCTCCAGACCGATGCCGAAGGCAAAGCCGGAGTAGACCTTGGGGTCGATGCCGCAGCCCTCCAGCACCTTGGGGTGGACCATGCCGGCACCCAGCAGCTCGATCCAGCCCTCGCCCTTGCAGGTGGGGCAGCCGGCGCCGTGACACTTGAAGCACTGCACGTCCACCTCGCAGCTGGGCTCGGTGAAGGGGAAGTGGTGCGGACGGAAGCGGACCACGGAATCCTCGCCGTAGAGGGACTTGACCAGAGCCTCCAGCGTGCCCTTCAGGTCCGCCATGGTGATGCCCTTGTCGATGACCAGACCCTCGATCTGGTGGAACATGGGGGAGTGGGTGGCGTCCACCTCGTCCTTGCGGTAGACGCGGCCCGGGGCCAGAATGCGGATGGGAGGATTTTTGATGGCCTCCATGGCCCGGATCTGCATGGGGGAGGTCTGGGTCCGCAGCAGAACGGAGCTGTCCTCCTTCAGGTAGAAGGTGTCGGACCAGTCGCGGGCCGGGTGGCCCTCCTCAGTGTTCAGCTTGGTGAAGTTGTACTCCGCCAGCTCCACCTCGGGCCCTTCCAAAATCTGGAAGCCCATGCCGATGAAAATCTCCTTGGCCTCGTCCAGGGCAATGTACATGGGGTGCTTGTGGCCCAGGGGCCGGGTGGTCCCGGGGACGGTGACGTCCAGGGCCTCGGCGGCCAGCTTCGCCTCCAGGGCGGCGGCGGCCAGCTCGGCCTTGCGGGCCTCCAGGCGCTCCTCGATGGCGGCGCGGACGGAGTTGGCAAGCTGCCCCATCACGGGCCGCTCGTCGGCGGAGAGCTTGCCCATCATTTTCAGCACGCCGGTGAGCTCGCCCTTCTTGCCCAGCAGACGGACGCGAAGCTCCTCCAGGTCGGCGGACGCCTTGGCCTGCTCCAGCGCTTCAAAGGCCGAGGCTTTGATTTTTTCCAGTTGTTCTCTCATATCGTTTCTCCTTCACACATAGAAGATTGTTGACGAAAAAAACGTCTTTCCTCCCATTCAAAAAAGGGACGAAAGACGCAGCTTCCGCGGTACCACCCGCATTCGCCGGCAACCCGGCGCACTCCTCGGACCTTAACGCGATCCCCGCGGCGGGCCCTACGCAGACCGGAACCATCCGATCCTTCAAACCCGCGGCTCCCGGCCGAAGGCCCGTGCCTCGCGGGAGGTGCTCACAGCTTCCGCACCCTCTCTGGACCCGCTTCCGAGACCCGGACAAACCGTTCTCCGCCTGTAACCCGTATCGTTCAAACGAACGCAATCAGTATAGCACAGCCCTTCGGAATATGCAAGAGTTTTTTTGCTCTGCCTGGAAATAAGCGGCGCTTCCGGGCCTTCCCCATTGCTTCCGGCGTATGCAAGAAATGATTTGACAACGCAGCACAGCTTTGATACAATTATTAAGATATCATGATAAAATGTATGCTTTGCGCGCGTCCCGGACTGCCGCTCCGGAGCGGGCGGACGTGAAGGATTGGAGGAAGAGCGCATGAAACGGAAGCTTCATAAAATGATGACCGGTCTGCGTAACAAGACGGTTATTCTGGTGCTGGGCGTCCTGGCGCTGACGGTGGCCGCGTTTGCCGCTGTGTCTGCCTACCAGAGCAGGACTCTGACGCGCATCGTGGGCGATACGCGGGTTGAGCAGCAGCAGGCGCTGTCCCAGATTTCAAGAGAGACCATGCACGCTATCCTGACGAATACCATGATGCAGACGGTATCCCTGCAGGCGAAGGTGGCGAACAACGACTTTGCGGAGGTCGTCAACGACATCCATATGCTCCAATCCATGGCGGAGGGGATCTGGAAGGACCGGGACAGCGTCCGTCCGACCCGGATCGACCCGCCGGACCCGGCCCTGGACGGCAAGCCCTCCGTCATGGCGCTCTGTGAGGCCGGCGTGGACGTCGGCAAATCGGAATACCTGGGGATACTCGGCAATCTCTCCAGCCCGATGCTGGCGATGCTGGTCAATTCTGACAAGGTCGAGAGCTGCTATATCGGTCTGGCCGACGGGACCCATATCACCGCCCACGATCAGACTCTGGCGAAGCTGGACGAAAACGGCCGGCCCCTTCCGTTCCCGGTCCGTCAGCGGCCCTGGTACAAAGGCGCGCTGCAGGCGGACGGACTCTATTTCACCGGCCTGGAGGCGGATGCCTTTACGGGCGAGCTCATGGTCACCTGCTCCATCCCGGTGAAGGTGGACGGGAAGCTGATCGGCGTGGCGGGTATTGACATCGTCATGCAGAGCATGCGGGACTTTGTGAACGCCTCCGACGGCAGCTCCAGCGTCGTCTTCGTGCTGAACGGCGAGGGCGAGGTGGTGGTCTCCTCGGAGAAGGACGGCATCTTCTCGCCTTCCGGCGGCAGCCAGGCCGTGGATCTGCGCACGCTGGGCTACCCGGAGCTGGCGGCCTTTGTGAATCAGGCGCTGACGCAGGAGACCGAGCTGGAGCTTATCACCATCGGGGACAAGCAGTTTTACGCTGCCGGCGCCTTCATGCCCACAGTGGGCTGGGCGGTGGTATCCGTCGTGGAGAAGGAGCTGACCGATCAGCCGGAGAAGAATCTGCTCATGGCCTACGACCAGATCAACGACCGGGCCAGCGCCGAGTTTCAGCAGAGCTCCGGCCATACGGAGCGGACTGCCGTGCTGATCGTGGCGGCCGTTTTCCTGCTGAGCATCCTGGCCGCCCTCTACGGCTCCGGCAGGATCGTACGGCCCCTGCGGGAGATGACCGCCACCATCATCGACAGCGGCAAGACCGGACGACTCTTTGAGATGAAGGACAGCTACCGGACCGGGGATGAGATTCAGGTGCTGGCGGAGTCCTTCGACGATCTGTCAAAGAAGACCAAAAAATACATCGAGGACATTACGGATATTACCAAGGAGAAGGAACGGGTCAACACGGAGCTGAATATGGCCAACCAGATTCAGATCAGCATGCTGCCCCACATCTTCCCGGCCTTCCCGAACCGGAAAGAATTTGACATCTACGCCAGCATGAATCCCGCCAAGGAGGTGGGCGGCGATTTCTACGACTTCTTCCTGCTGGACGAGGACCATCTGTGCATGGTGATCGCGGACGTCAGCGGCAAGGGCGTCCCGGCGGCCCTCTTTATGATGGTCACCAAGGCCATTCTGAAGAACAACGCCATGATGGGCAAGCCGGTGGGGGAGATTCTGGCCATGACCAACGACACCATCTGCAGCAACAATAAGATGGAGATGTTCGTGACGGTCTGGATCGGCATTCTGGAAATTTCCACCGGCAGGATCACGGCGGCCAACGCCGGTCACGAGTATCCCGCCATCTGCCAGGACGGGGCCTTTACCCTGCTGAAGGATCGGCACGGCTTTGTCATCGGCGGCATGGAGGGCATGCGCTACGTGGAGTATGAAATCCGGCTGAAGCCGGGCGACCGGGTCTTCTTCTACACCGACGGCGTGCCGGAGGCCACGGACGCCGAAAACCGGATGTTCGGCACGGAACGCATGCTGGAGGCGCTGAACCGGGAACAGAACGCGCCCCCCGAGAAGGTCCTGGAGAACGTCAAGCGGGCAGTGGACGCCTTCGTAAACGACGCCGAGCAGTTTGACGATCTGACCATGCTCTGCGTGGAGTACCAGGGGCCGGACGCGGCGGAGAACGGCAGGAAACGCTGATTCAGGCGGCACGGCCCGGAACTCCGGTATCATTCAAACAGGCGGTCTGGCCCAAAGTGCCCGACCGCCTGTTTTGCATCGTTACAAAAGCTTCTCCAGCATTGCGAACAGCTCCGCCTCGTTCTCATAGGGGAAGACGTGGAAATACGGGTCGCCTGTCAGCATGGCGGAGAGCTGGGCTTTCGTCCGGTTGTAAAAGATATAACAGGGTTTGCCGAAGCGCTCTGCGTAGGCCAGCTCATAACCCACCCCCAGGGAGGGACAGGTGCATTCGCCGATCAGCAGTTCGCTCTCCCGCAGCCAGGCGGTGTCCTGGGCGTAGATGGCCCCGTCCCTGTCCTTGCCCTGCTCCAGCGGGTTCAGCTCGGGATGACCCACGTGCTCCGTCAGCACAATATGGCCCTTCGCCTTCATATAGTCGATCATCCTGGCGTAAAGCCCCGCGTCCACCCGCCCGCCCCGGATGGAACCGGCAAAATAGATCTTTTTCATGGGATCTCCCTCCTTGTGGCTTTTCAATTGTATTATACCATGGAGCGGCGGAATTTCAAGCGCGAGTTCTTGATGTTCGGATTTGTCGCGCTCCTCCGTAGGGGCCGATGCCCACATCGGCCCTTCTTGTCATACGCCCCCCCACGCCTGGGGGGTTCGTATGACAAGAACGCCCCGCTGCGCGGAGCAGCGGGGCGTCTGAAATCATATTACTTGTTTCTCTGCTCGGTGTAGGTCTTCTTGAACTCTTCCCAACCGGCCAGCAGGCTCTTGAAGCCGGCGGAAGCCACGTCCTTCAGCTCGGCGCCGGCGTCGGCGGCGACAGTCTGAATCTTGTCGGCGGCGTCCTTCAGAGCGGTCTTGGCGGCCTCGACCTTGCGCTCAACCTCGCGCTCGGCCTCGACCTTGCGCTCCTCGGCGGCAGCGGCAGCAGCCTGGTCCTTGATGGCGGCCTGCGCGGCGGCCAGACGGGCAATGGGAACACGGAAGGGGCTGCAGGACACGTAGTCCAGGCCGATCTTGTGGCAGAACTCCACGGAGGAGGGGTCGCCGCCGTGCTCGCCGCAGATGCCGATGTGCAGGGACGGACGGACGGGCTTACCCAGCTTGATGGTCATTTCCATCAGCTTGCCCACGCCGACCTGGTCCAGCTTGGCGAAGGGATCGTTCTCCAGGATCTTGGCGTCGTAGTAGGCGTTCAGGAATTTGCCGGCGTCGTCGCGGGAGAAGCCGTAGGTCATCTGGGTCAGGTCGTTGGTGCCGAAGCAGAAGAACTCGGCTTCTTTGGCGATCTCGTCCGCGGTCAGGCAGGCTCTGGGGATTTCGATCATGGTGCCGACCTCGTACTTCATGTCGATACCGGCGGCGGCGATCTCCGCGTCAGCGGTCTTGACGACCTCGTTCTTGACGTATTTCAGCTCCTTGACCTCGCCGACCAGGGGGATCATGATCTCGGGGACCATGTTCCACTCGGGATGGGCGCTCTGGACCTTGATGGCGGCGCGGATGACGGCCTTGGTCTGCATGCGGGCGATCTCGGGATAGGTGACGGCCAGACGGCAGCCGCGGTGACCCATCATGGGGTTGAACTCCTTCAGGCTCTCGATCAGGGCCTTGACCTCTTCCACGGACTTGCACTGGGTTGCGGCCAGCATCTCGATGTCCTTCTCCTCGGTGGGCACGAACTCGTGCAGCGGGGGATCCAGGAAGCGGATGGTGACAGGATAGCCTTCCAGTGCCTCGAAGAGCTGCTCAAAGTCGTTCTGCTGATAGGGCAGGATCTTGTTCAGCGCAGTCTCACGGTCCTCGGCGTTGTCGGCGCAGATCATCTCGCGGAAGGCCGCGATGCGGTCCGCCTCGAAGAACATATGCTCGGTACGGCACAGGCCGATGCCCTCGGCGCCCAGCTCGCGGGCCTTCTTGGCGTCGCGGGGGGTGTCGGCGTTGGTGCGGACCTTCAGCCGGCGATACTTGTCGGCCCAGGCCATGATGCGGCCAAAGTCGCCGCCGATGGAGGCGTCAACGGTCTTGATGGGGCCGTCGTAGATGTTGCCGTTGGAGCCGTCCAGGGAGATGATGTCGCCCTCGTGGAACTCCTTGCCGGCCAGGGTGAAGCGCTTGTTCTCCTCGTCCATGGTGATCTCACCGCAGCCGGAGACGCAGCAGGTGCCCATGCCGCGGGCCACGACGGCCGCGTGGGAGGTCATGCCGCCGCGGACGGTCAGGATGCCCTGAGCGGCCTTCATGCCGGTGATGTCCTCGGGAGAGGTCTCCAGGCGGACCAAGACGACCTTCTCGCCCCGGGCCTTCCAGGCCTCGGCGTCTTCCGCGGTGAAGACGATCTTGCCGCAGGCGGCGCCGGGGGAGGCGCCCAGGCCCTTGCCCATGGGCACGGCGGCCTTCAGGGCGGCGGCGTCAAACTGCGGGTGCAGCAGGGTGTCCAGGTTTCTGGGGTCGATCATGGCCACGGCCTCGGCCTCGGTGCGCATGCCCTCGTCCACCAGATCGCAGGCGATCTTCAAAGCGGCCTGGGCGGTCCGCTTGCCGGAGCGGCACTGCAGCATGTAGAGCTTGCCGTTCTCCACGGTGAACTCCATGTCCTGCATGTCGCGGTAGTGCTCCTCGAGCTTGTTGCAGACGTCCACGAATTCCTTGTAGGCTTCGGGGAACTTCTCGGCCATCAGGTCGATCTTCATGGGGGTGCGGACGCCAGCCACCACGTCTTCGCCCTGGGCGTTGGTCAGGAACTCGC
>JAFWTG010000005.1 GCA_017519005.1 Oscillospiraceae bacterium
ACTGCTCCAAGGGCACCTACGTCCGGACCCTGTGCCACGACGTCGGCGCGGCCCTGGGCTGCGGGGGCTGCATGGCGGCCCTGCGCCGGACCCGGGCGGGACGCTACGGCATGGACCAGGCCCACACGATGGAGGAAATTCTGGCGGCCCCTGACCCGGAGGCCCTGCTGCTCCCTGTGGACAGCCTCTTTTCGGACCGCCCTGCCCTGACGGTCAACGCCTCCGCCGAGCGCAAGCTCCGCAACGGCGCGGTCGTCGGGACCCTGAACGCCGTGGACGGCGAATACCGGGTCTACGGCCCACGGGGGGACTTCCTCCTGCTGGGCGAGGTCCAGACCGGCGAGCTGCGCACGATCCGGAGCTTCTTCGAGCTCTGAGCTTTGCGCCGTAGGGGCGGCCATTGGCCGCCCACCCGAGGCAGAGGCCTTTCAGTCTTGTCATTGCGAACCAGTGACCGACGTCACTGACGCGGCAATCCGTTCTCTTCAAACCTCCCCTGCTTGCAGGGCACGACAGTCCGGGGGGACTGTCGTGGATTTTATCGCCAGTGCGGCAGCTCTGCTGACGCAACTGGCAACCTCAAGCAGGGGGACCGGCCTCAAGGCCGGTGGAGGGGTGCGTTCCAACAAGCAGTTGCTTCCATCAAAGGCCGGCATTGCCTCCGGCGGCCCCCTTTCTTGTCCCGGCAAGAAAGGGGAGAAAGAACCGGCCAGGGAGGTGGAAGATTCCGAATCTCTCCCCCCTCCCTGGACCCTCCCCCCATTCAAACGGCCAAAAGGGGTCATCCCCCTTTTGGAAATCCCCGAGGAACCCTGCCTGGTTGTCTCTTATAGGTAACATACTGTCCTCAGATACGCCAAAATCCCGCAAAAAAGCGAAAAATCATCGGAAATAACTGACGAACCATTTTACATTCAGATCCGGATACCGCCCCGAAAAGTTCTCTGCGGTGATCCCCTGTATGGATCTATCCGAATAAACCGTGGCGCACACTGTGCGCCGCTGCAGGACCTCGAAACTCTCATCTTGCATTTTGCACTTTGCATTTTGCATTTCCCAGGGAGGAACCATGCAAACTGTCATCGCTTTAGGTTTTTTCGACGGCGTCCACCTGGGCCACGGAGATCTGCTGGCCCGGACGGTGGCTGTTGCCGCCGAGCGCGGCTGGCGGTCCGCGGCCCTGACCTTTGACCGGAGCCCCGGCAAGGACGGGCGGCTGCTGAGCACCGTGGAGGACCGGATCCGGCTGATTCGGGGGCTCTACGGGCTGGAGGACGTCTTCGTTCTCCCCTTCTCCGAGGAATTTATGCATCTGCCCTGGCAGGCCTTTCTGGAGCTGCTGGTCCGGGAACACGGCGCGGCGCATCTGGTCTGCGGCTGGGACTATCGCTTCGGCTGGCGGGGCTTGGGCGACGCCGAGACCCTGCGGGGCTGGTGCGCGGCCCACGGCCTGGGCTGCGACGTGATCCCGCCCCGGGTCATCGACGGCGTCACCGTCTCCTCCACCTATCTCAAGACCTTGATCGAGGCCGGCGAGACCGAAGCCGCGATTCGGTATTACGGCCACCCTCATACCATGTGCGGCACGGTGCAGCCGGGGCGGCATCTGGGACGGACCCTGGGCTTCCCCACCGCCAATCTGCTGCCCCCGCCGGAGCTGGTGCTGCCCCGGGACGGGGTCTACGCGGTGCGGGCGACGCTGGGCGAACCGGGCGGACAAGCAATGCTTGTCCCTACGGAGAATGCCGGAGCTGTGGCGCACAATGTGCGCCGCTACAAGGGCGTCTGCAACGTGGGGACCCGACCCACCGTGGGCGGACACCGGCGGACGGTGGAGACCTGGCTGGAGGGCTTTGAAGGCGATCTCTACGGGCGGGAGCTCACGCTGGAGTTTTTCCGCTTCCTGCGTCCGGAGCAGAGCTTCCCCGATCTGGAGGCCCTGCGCGCCCAGGTGGAGCGGGACAAGACCGCTGCCCTGTCATATTTCGATCAAACCCGGAGGTAATTCCCATGAAACGAACCCTTTGTTTCCTTCTGGCCCTGCTTCTGCTCTGCGGCTGCACGCAGACGCCGGAGACGCCCGCAAGTTCTTCGCTTCCCACGTCGGAAACTGCCGCGCCTGTAAGCACCGGGGACGCGCTTGCGGGACCCGAGGCCCTGGACGCTGAAACTGTTCTTCTCTATCGGCAGGCGGATTTTGAGGCCCGGCAAGGCGTTCTGTTCCCGTTGGACGAGCTGCTGGCAGCCCCGGCGGAGGCCCTCCTGCCCCGGACCCATCACTATGACGATTTATTCTCCGGCGACGCCGCCCTCTGGCTGCACCTGCTGGACTACGCCCTGGCCAACGGCTATCAGGGCTTCTCGGTTCCGGAGGGAACGCTTTCCCCCATTGACGTGACCCAACGCCGGGCCTTGGCTTTCGCCTACCGCATTGACGGCGGCAAGGTTCTGACCATGGACCGGGATGGCTGCACCACGGTCTGGTATGAATGCCAGAAGCCGGATACCATGGAGAAATTCTCCCTGGGTCTGGCCGCCGCCCGTGAGCTGGCCGCTCAAGCCCCCCGGGGCGACGACTGGGAGACCGCATACTGGCTGTTCTCCTGGCTGGGCGAGCACGTGGCCTACGGAGAGCGGACGCCCTACTACTTCCAGCGGGGCCATCTGCTCTACGACGCTCTGGTGGAGCGCGACTGCCTCTGCTCCGGCTACGCCGACTCCATGTACTACCTCTGCAATCTCTGCGGGGTGGAATGCCTCTCGGTGTACGGTCTTGCCAGCGATCCGGAAACCGCCGGCGGTCTGGCCGACCACCTCTGGAATCAAGTGCGGATCTACGGAACCTGGTATGTCTGCGACCCCACAATGAACGCGGTCTCCAAGCTGGGCAGACCGGCCATTGCCTTCGGCCTGTCCGCTGAGACCATGTACCTGCAGGGGCGCAACAAGCCCACCGGGGAGTACACCGACGCCTCCCTGATCCCCGCCTGCGAGACAAACTTCGATCCTGTGACTGCCTGGAACGCAAGCCCGGAAGGGGCCCTGCGAAGCTGGCTCTGGTTTGCCGCCTACGACGCCCTGGAGCCCACGATCCTGCTGCTGCAAGCCGGACTGTTGACCCGGGAGACGAAGAGCACGCCCTCCGAGGACGGCGTCAGCGCCTCCACAAATATCCCCTATGCGGACTTCACCGCCTGGGCCGACCGCTTTATGAGCGAAACGGCGCGGGCAGACTTCCCCTTCCGCTTCTCCGAAGCGGAGGACGGCGGCCTGTTCCTGCAAAAGTCGGAGACCGACACCCGGAGCTTCTGGCGCTCCCTGAAGCTTCACAGCGTTGCCGCCAACGGCGACGGCACCTGGAGCGCCGACCTGGGCGCCGCCACCGCCGTCTTCACCGTCTTCCAAAGCGCCGACGGCCTGTACCGCATCGAAAGTATCGAACTGCATTGACCACCGTAGGGGGCGGCGTCCTCGACGCCCCGACGCAATCGATTTCACAAGGCCATTTTCTTTCATTGAATACTTCATGAGGCTCTCATGGAATGTGTCACAGCCTTCCTCGGCCTTTATCCTTCCGAGTTCGGCATCTGAAAAATCACCGAAGAAG
>JAFWTG010000071.1 GCA_017519005.1 Oscillospiraceae bacterium
CAGGCGCTTGTTTGCGAAACAAGTCCATGGGAATCTCACCCCTGCCGGGTTCTCCGCCAGCTCCGTAGAGAAGTATCATTAACCCTGTAGCGTTTCATGGCCATATCCGTAGCAACCGGATATTTCAGAATGGTTCGGAAACGCTCGCCACCTTGCTTTCCGTTATAACCCGGATGGGCAGGAGGGTCTTGGCGCACCTTCATTCGGCTGGGACTTTCGCCCCCGCTCAGGAACGTACCTGATGAATGTGTATTCAGTTGTCAAGTAGCGGTGAGTAGGAATTTCTCCTCTCACCCCCTTACCGCAACATCGAAGGCCAAAAAACGACATCAATTTTTGAAAAATTTCAAAAAAATTTTTCGCGCTCATTCCACACACCTCTAGAAACAAAAAAAGCCCGCTGATTTTACTCAGCGGGCAAACAGATAGGATATGTACAGCAGGTTCGATCTCGAACAGGCTGAAAACAAAAAAGAGACCCACTACCGTATGATAGTGAGTCTCTTGCAGATTAACGATGATTTATGCCATACCATGAGGAATCGCATTTTTTTGCCTTCCGATTTGGAGATCGAAAGGTGATTTTTGGTGACTAAATTGGTGATTCGAGCCGATTTTGGCTTCTCAATCAATACAGCTTAGCACCAGCAGGGATGTGGGGATCAACCATCAGAAGATGGAGCTTCTCCTCCTCGCCTTCCTTATGAACGGCGGAGAGCAGCATGCCGCAGGACTCGATGCCCATCATCGCTCTGGGAGGCAGATTCGTGATGGCGATGCAGGTCTTTCCGACCAGCTCTTCAGGCTCATAATATGCGTGAATACCGCTCAAAATCGTCCTTTTCTCGTCAGAACCGTCATCCAAAGTGAACTTTAAGAGTTTCTTGGACTTGGGTACTGCCTCGCATTCGAGAACCTTCACAGCGCGGAAATCAGACTTGGAGAAGGTCTCAAAATCGACCTGATCTTGGAACAAGGGCTCGATCACGACGTTGGAAAAGTCGATCTTTTCCTCGACGACAGGAGCCGCTTCAACGGGTTTTTCTTCCGCCTTGGTCTCGGCCTTTTCGGTCTTATCCTTGTCCAAAGGTTTCATTGTCGGGAACAGGATGACCTCCCGGATGGTGTCCGCGCCGCAGAGCATCATGACGCAGCGGTCTACGCCGATGCCCATGCCGCCGGTGGGGGGCATGCCGTACTCCATGGCGTTGAGGAAATCCTCGTCAATCATCTCCGCCTCGTCGTCGCCCCGCTCCCGCTGCTCCATCTGCTTCATGAAGCGGCTGCGCTGATCAATGGGGTCGTTGAGCTCGGAATAGGCGTTGCCCATCTCGGAATGGGCGATGAAGAACTCGAAGCGCTCCGTCAGTCTGGGATCCGCGGGGCTGCGCTTGGTCAGCGGGCTGACCTCCACGGGGTACATGGTGATGAAGGTGGGCTGGATCAGATGCTCCTCCACCTTCTGGTCGAAGCAGGCGTAGAGGGCGTTGCCCCAGGTGGGCTCCGCCGCGGCGTTCAGCTCCACGCCCACAGCCCTGGCGGCTGCCACGGCCTCGGCGTTGTCGGAGATGGCGCCGAAATCAATGCCCACGTAGCGCTTGACCGCCTCGATCATGGTCAGCCGGGGCCAGCCGGGGGTCAGGTCGATGTCATAGCCCATCCAGGAGACCTGATAGGTACCCAGAATCTCCTTGGCCGCGCCGGATACGATGCCCTCGGCAATGTCCATCATCCGGTGGAAATCGGCGTAGGCCTCATACAGCTCCACGGAGGTGAACTCGGGGTTGTGCTTGGGATCCATGCCCTCGTTGCGGAAAATGCGGCCGATTTCGTAGACCCGCTCCATCCCGCCGACAATCAGCCGCTTCAGCGGCAGCTCGGTGGCGATGCGCATATACATGTCGATATCCAGGGTGTTGTGATGGGTCACAAAGGGCCGGGCGGCGGCGCCGCCGGAAATGGTGTTCAGCACCGGGGTCTCCACCTCGATATAGCCCTGCCCGTCCAGATAGCGGCGCATGAAGCTGATGAAGCGGGAGCGGATGCGGAATTTCTCCTGCACGTCGGGATTGACGATCAGGTCCAGATAGCGCTGCCGGAAGCGCAGCTCCTTATCGGTGAGACCGTGGTATTTCTCGGGCAGGGGCTTCAGGGACTTGGAAAGCAGCGTGACGGAGCGGGTGCGGACGGAGATCTCGCCCCGCTGGGTCTTGAAAACAGGGCCCTCCACGCCCACGATGTCGCCCACGTCCAGCTTGCGGCAGTCGGCAAAGGCCGCCTCGCCCATCTCGTCCACCTTGATGTAGAGCTGGATTCGGCCGGAGCGGTCCTGGAGATCCGCGAAGATGGCCTTGCCCATGCCCCGCTTGGACATGACGCGGCCTGCCAGCCGGACGGACTGCTCCTCCAGCTCCTCAAAGCGATCCTTGATCTCCTGGGCGTGATGGGTCACGTCGAAGCTGGTGATCCGGAAGGGGTCTCTCCCCTCCTGCTGCAGGGCCTGCAGCTTCTCATGCCGGACCCGGACCTGGTCCACCAGCGGCATTTCTTCCTGGGGTACAAACTTTGCCATGGGGCTTCCTCCTGTCCTTACTTCTCTACGGAGAGGATCTTGAAGCGGACGACGCCCACGGGGGCCTCCACCTCCACGGTGTCGCCCACGGTCTTGCCGATCATGGCGCGGCCAAAGGGCGAGTCGTCGGAGATGCGATGGTTCTTGGGATCCGCTTCCTGGGAGCCGACGATGGCGTAGATGTCCTCCTCGTCGAACTCAATGTCCAGCACCTTGACGGTGCAGCCCAGGCCAACCCGGCCGTGGACCGATTCCTCCACACCGTCCAGGCCGTCGTCGATGATGACGGCATGGGCCAGGATGTTTTCCACCTCAGCGATGCGGCCATAGAGCTGGGCCTGCTCGTTTTTGGCCTCGTCGTATTCGCTGTTCTCGGAGAGGTCGCCGAAGGAACGGGCTTCCTTCAGATGCTCGGCCACTTCCTTTTCCCGGGTGGTCTTGAGATAATGCAGTTCCTCTTCCAGCTCCTGGAGCCGGATGCTGGTGATTTTGAATTCCTTTGCCATGACATTTCACCTTTCTGTCAGGTATTTCGCTATTTTTGCCGATATATTATACACACTCGGATTTACTTTGTCAACACTTCAATTGCCTTTTGCAGCTGAGCGTCCTCGGCTTTTTCCAGGCGGCTGTAGTACAGGTCGGACTTCTGCTCCTCGCTGAGCTCCACCGGGTAATCCGGCGTGATGCCCTTCCCCACCAGGCTGACGCCGTTGGGGGTGGTGTACTGGCCAATGGAGAGATTGATGGCGGAGCCGTCGTCCAGATCCATGCTGACCTGGAAGCGGCCCTTGCCGTAGGTCTGCTCTCCCACCACGGAGGCGGCGCCGTACTCCTGGAGGGCGGCGGCGAAGAACTCGGCTGCGGAATAGGAATCGTAATTCACCAGCACCGCCATGGGGATATCCAGATGGTCGGCGTCGGACTCATCCACGCTCTCCCGGCCGGAGTAGTCGATGCTGCGGAAGAGGGGGCCCTCCGGCAGCAGATAGTCCAGCAGCTCCACCAGCTCATGCTTATAGCCGCCGGGGTTGAAGCGCACGTCAAAGAGCAGCGCCTTGGCTCCCCTGTCCAGGGCTGATTCGATGGCGTTGATGCTGTCCTTGGCGGCGTCCTGCTCGAAGTTGCGGATGTGGATATAGGCGACGCCGTCCTCCAGCAGCTCCCAGGTGACGTTGACGGTCTTGATTTTGGCCCGGGTGATGGTGAAATCCAGCCGCTCCTTGTCCCGTTCCACCGTAATCGTCACCTTCGTACCCTCGGCGCCCCGGACCCGGTTTTTGGTCTCGTTGAGATCCAGAGCCTCCTCAGAGCCGTCCAGAATGGGGACGCCCTCCACGGCCACGATGAGATCCCCGATCTCCAGCCCGGCGTGATAGGCAGGGCTGTCGGGGGTCACGTCCACAATCTCCACGCCGTGCTCCACGTTTTCAATGGAGATGGTGACGCCGATGCCCACGTAGGCATTGGCGGCGGCCTCCTTATAGGAGTCGTATTCCTCGGCGGAGATGTAGTAGCTCCACTCGTCGCCGATGCCCTCGATCATCCCCGCGGCCGCGGCGTCCGCCAGCTTGCCCTCGTCCACCTCGCCGATGTAGTATTGGTCGATGAGGCCCTTGATCTGCTCCAGCTTATGCTCCCAGGCGTCGTCCTGCCCGGAGACGGCGCTGGAGTGGCTTGTCGGGGTCGTCTGGCTCCGGGACCGCTTCATCACGGTGCCAAACAGGACGCCGCAGAGCGCGAAGGTCAGAACGGCCGCCGCAATGGCTGCCGTGACGATGGGCCAGGTGCGGGTCTCATAAACCACCCGGGTCTGGGGCTGAAGGGGCTGCTGAAGGGGAAGCTGCTGATATTCAGGCTCCGCGTATCCGGTTTCCGGAATCTGATACTCCTTGTTTTGATCTTCCATGTCGATACCTCTTGTCTATTCTGAATATGGAGATAGGACGAGCAAGCTCGTCCTATCGAAGACCTGTATCAAGACAGGTCCGATTACGGCAGGTACTTCTTGGGATTCACCAGACTGCCGTTGTAGTACATGGTCAGGTGCAGATGGGGGCCGGTGGACCAGCCGGTACTGCCCACGTAGCCGATGACCTCGCCCCGGGTGACGTATTCGCCCACCTTCACCGTATAGCGGATCATATGCCCGTAGAGGGTGGAGAAGCCGTTGCCGTGGTTGATGACCACATGATAGCCGTAGGCGGTGCCGAAGGTGGCGGTGGTGACGGTGCCGGAGGCGCAGGCGTAGATGGGAGCGCCGTAGCCCGCGCCGATGTCCATGCCGCTGTGGTTGCTGTAGACGCCGGTGATGGGATGGTAGCGGGGGCCGAACTCACAGGTGATATACCGGGCGGTGCAGGGCCACTGGAAGCCGTAACGGCTCACGGCAAAGCCGGAGGAGGAGCCGCCGCCGGAGGAGGAAGAGCTGCCCCCCGAGGAGGAGCTGCCGCTGGAGGAGGAGCTGCTGCCGCCGCCGGAGGCGTTGCTCTGGCGCTGGGCCGCGGCGGCTGCCGCGGCGGCCTTTCGGGCCCGCTCGGCGGCCTCAGCCTCTCTGCGGGCCTTCTCCTCTGCCGCCACAGCTTCCTTGTACTTGGACTCCTGGGTGGCGATCTGGGCCAGAAGGGCTTCCTTCTGGTCGCTGTATTCCGCTTCCTTGGCCACGTAGGCGTCGTGATCCGCCATGAGCTTCGTCATCAGCTCGTCGGCCTCCTGGCGCTGGGTCTCCAGCGCCGCCTCATCGGCGGCCAGGGACTCCTTGGCCTCTTCCATCCCGACCTTTTCCGCCGCCAGCTCCTGGCGGGTGGTCTCGATCTGCTGGGCCACGCTCTGGATCTTGCTGATCATATTGGAGTCGGAGCGGGCAATCTCGTTGATCATGTCCACCCGGTCCAGCAGATCCGCGAAGCTGCTGGCCTTGAAGAGGATGGACCAATAGGTGAGCTTCCCCTTCTCCTCCATGGAGCGGATGCGGATCTTGTAGCGCTCGTTGAGCTGATCCCGCAGTTCAAAGGCGTCGTCCAGCTCGTTCTGCTTCTCCGCGATCAGCAGATTGTACTCCCGGATCTGCTCGTTTTTGTTCTCGATGGAGTCCTGGGTCAGCTTGATCTGCTGATCAATGGCGTTTTTCTGCTCCACCAGGTCGTTGATGTCGTTTTCATTTTCCACCCGCTGGGCCTTGACCTCCTGCTGCTGGGCCGCGATGGCCGCCTCCTGCTGCTTCAGGGCCTCAATGCGGGCCTTGATGGTGCTGGAGCTCTCGGCAAAGGCGGAGAGGACCACGCCCCCCACCATCAACAGGGCCAGAAGGGCCGCGACGGCGCCGACGATGACTCGACGATACTTGTACATAGCTTGTCTCCTTCCTTTATACGTCAAGGAATTTCCGAATGGACATGACAGAGCCGAACATACCCACAAAGAGGCCCGCGACGCCAAAGGTGAGGACCATGGGCAGGAACACCTCCCGGAAGGGCACGATGTTGAACAGCTGCAGGCTCTGCATGGCGGTAATGCGCTTGGCCAGCAGATCGTAGAGCCCCCATTCGATGAAGAAGGCCACGGCTCCGGAGATGACGCCAATCAGAAAGCCCTCCACAAAATAGGGGAAGCGGATAAAGCGGTTGGTGGCGCCGATCATCTTCATGATGGCGATCTCATCCCGCCGGTCATACATGGCAAGCTTGATGGTATTGGAGATCATGAACAGGGAGACCACCAGCAGCACGATGATGATGGCGGCTGAGGCGATGTTCAGAATCCGCTGAATGGTAGTGAAGCCCTCCGCCAGCTCGGGCCGGTCGGAGATATCCGCCACGCCCTGGATCTGCCGCAGCTCCTCCACGGTCTCGTTCATCTTGGAGTTGTCCTCCAGGGTGACGATGAAGCGATCGCGCAGGTCGGAGGCGTTGATGCCCTCAAAGGCCTCGCCGCTGCCCTGCTGCTCCACAAAACGCTTGACGGCCTCCTCCCGGGACATGAAGACCGCCTCCCGGACGTTCTCCAGCAGATTGATGCGGGAGCCCACGGATTTTGCCTCCGCGTTGTCGTAGTTCTCATCCACGTAGACCAGCACCCGGTTCTGCTGCTCCATATCGGAGACGAAGATGCCCAGGTTGTAGATGATGAGGGAGAAGCTGCCGATGATGACCAGACAGGCCACCGTGACGCACACCGCCGCGAAGGACATGAAGCCGTGGGTGTACATGTTGCGGATACCTTCTTTGAAGAGGTATCCCATTTTTCTAAGTCTCTTCATTGATATAGTACCCATCCATTCCGTCGTTGATTACCTTGCCCTCGTTGATGGCGATGACCCGCTTGGTGAAGCGGTTCACCAGCTCCCGCTCGTGGGTGACCACCATGACCGTGGTGCCCAGGGCGTTGATGGACTCCAGCAGCATCATGATCTCATAGGAGCGCTGGGGATCCAGGTTGCCTGTGGGCTCGTCGGCCACGATCATGGCCGGGTTATTCACCAGGGCCCGGGCAATGGCGACACGCTGCTGCTCGCCGCCGGAGAGCTCGTGGGGCAGGCGGCGGCCCCGGTTCTCCAGGCCCACCAGATCCAGCACGTAGGGCACCCGGGTCTTGATCTCCCTGCCGGAGGCCCCCACCACCCGCATGCCGTAGGCCACGTTGTCGAAGACGGTTTTGTTCTCAATGAGGCGGAAATCCTGGAATATGACGCCGACGGTCCGGCGCATATAGGGGATCTGGCGCTTCTTGATGGTCTCCAGCTTGTAGCCGTTGACCTCGATGGAGCCGGAGGTGGGCTCCAGCTCGGCGGTCAGGAGCTTGATGATGGTGGACTTGCCGGAGCCGGAGGGGCCCACCAGGAAGACAAACTCCCCATCGTCTATGTGCAGGTTCACGCCCTCCAAGGCGCGGTTTCCGGCCTCATAGACCTTGGTGACGTTTCTGAATTCGATCATATTGTTTCTCCTTTAGACGGGGCAGGGGCGGCGTCCGCGCCCCGGGGTCTGCCCCTGAAATCAGAACATCTTGTTGTCCCGGGAGGCCAGGTACTTCTTGACCATCAGAGCCACCTTGAAGATGATGGCGTGGTCAAACTCCCGCAGATCCAGACCGGTGAGCTTCTTGATCTTCTCCAGCCGGTACACCAGGGTGTTGCGGTGGACGAAGAGCTTCCGGGAGGTTTCGGAGACGTTCAGATTGTTCTCAAAGAATTTGTTGATGGTAAACAGGGTTTCCTGGTCCAGGGTGTCGATGGAGTTCTTCTTGAAGACCTCTCCCAGGAAGATCTCGCACAGGGTGGTGGGCAGCTGATAGATCAGACGGCCGATGCCCAGGTTTTCGTAGGTGATGATGGACTTCTCGGTGTCGAAGACCTTGCCCACCTCAATGGCCACCTGGGCCTCCTTGTAGGAGTCGGCCAGCTCCCGCAGATGCTCCGCGATGCCGCCGATGCCGATGATGGTCTTGATGAAAAGCTGGCTCTTCAGCGCGTCCTCCATCTGGGTGGCCAGGGCCATGAGCTCAGACTGATCCGCCTCCGCGGCCACGGTCTTTACCACCGCCACGTCGGTCTCGTTGATGGAGATCACAAAGTCCTGCTGCCGGTCCGGGAACAGGTTCTGCAGCACGTCCACCGCGCCTACGTCCACGCTGCCCATCTGGCGCACCAGGAACACCGTGTGGTTCTGGTCGGCGGCAAAGTGGAGCTCTTTGGCCCGGATGTAGATGTCGCCGGGCAGAATGTTGTCGGTGATGATGTTCTTGACAAAGGTGGCCTTGTCGTGCTTTTCCTCGTAGTAGATCTTGGTGCAGTTGAGCGCCACGTGGGCCATCATGCAGAGGCTGCGGGCCGCGTCGTCCTCACCCTCCACGTAGACGGCATAGTCGAAGCTGCTGCCGTAATTGGTCAGCGCCTGGACTGTTTTGCCGGAAAAATGGATCACGTGGTCCTCGGAGAGCGCCACAACTCTGGCCAGCTTGGGGAGCTTTACCCCCACCTCCGCGGGGTTGGTGCAGGCTACCACGGTGCCCTCGGCGTCGATGACGCCCAGTTCCCGTTCTGTGGCAGCTTTCATTTGTTGGATGGTATCAAAGAAAATATGATTGGTCATAGTCATGCACTCCTGAAAGCGTAGTTTTGTACAACATCTACCTGCTATCATACAGCATTCTCAGATATTTTGCAAGACCTTTTTGGTATTTTCTTTGAAAAAACGCAAAGTTTTTTATGCAAAAACACAACAAATCCGGCGATATGGCTAATTTGCGTGAATCCGTATCCTGGGATTTATCCGTTTTTGCCAATCAATTTGTTTGTGAAAAATGTACATATGGTGAAGCCGGACGGCTGCTCAGCCCCCGGCGGCGTCCAGGCTGCCGATTTCCTCCGGGCTCAGCTCCCGCACGGCGCCCTTTTCCAGGCCGGAGAGGGACAACGGGCCCTCCATATCCCGGCGCAGATAGCTCACGGGCAGGCCCCGGGCCGCCATCATGCGGCGGACCTGGTGGTATTTTCCTTCGGTGACGGTGATCTCGCTCTCCCCGGGCCCCAGGGGCCGGAGCAGGGCCGGCTTGCAGACCGTGCCGTCCCGGAGGCTCAGCCCGGCGGCGAAGGCCTCAACGTCGGCCTCCCCTGCCGTCCCCGCGTGGCGGGCGTAATAGCGCTTTTCCACCTCATGGCGGGGAGAGATCAGCCGATGGGCCAGATCGCCGTCGTTGGTCAGCAGCAGCAGGCCCTCGGTTTCCTTGTCCAGACGCCCCACCGGGACCAGCTCCTGCCGCCGATAGGCCTCGGGGATCAGCTCCATGACGGTGGGATCCCGGGGATCCTCCGTGGAGCTCACGTAGCCCGCGGGCTTGTGGAGCATGAGAACCAAACGGCGCCTGCCGGCCACGGGGCAGCCCCGGAAGCTGACCTGATCCCGTTCCGGATCCAGCTTCACGGCGCCGTCGGTGACGGTTTTTCCGTTGATCTGGGCGGCCCCGGCCTTCAGCAGGGCCTTCAGCTCCCGGCGGGAAGCCAGGCCCGCGTCCGCCATGAATTTATCCAATCGCAGCATGAAGTCTCCTTTCAATGCCCGGGCATAAAGCTCCCCTCCGGCGCATAGGCTTCACCACAAGGCATACAGGAAAGGAGCATGGATATGTTTGTGATTACGACAAAGCTTTCCAAAACCAAGATCGCCGCGGCGGTGACCCTGGTGATCGCCGCCGTGGTGCTGGTGGGGATCCTGGCGGCGGCGGGCGGCGGTCTCAAGGAAGCGGAGGACGGTCTGGCGGGAGAGCCCAACGAGGCCCGGGTGGCCTTCCTTGCCAAGTACGGCTGGGAGGTCAACGCGGAGCCCGTGCAGACCCAGAGCGTAAAGATCCCCCGGGAGGACAGCGAGCTCTTCACCCGCTACAACGAGCTGCAGAAGTCCCAGGGCTTCGATCTGACTGCCCTTGCCGGGCAGCAGGCCACGCGATACGTCTATGAGGTGCTCAATTACCCGGGCTCCGGCAGTCCCGTCTACGCCACGGTCTTCGTCCATCGGGGCAAAATCGTGGGAGGCGACGTTACAGACAGCGCCCCGGAGGGCAAAATGCAGGGCTTCCAGAAGGCCGCCTCATGACCTCCCCTCCAGCGTAACATACAATTGTTACAATTTTGTTACTTTTCCAAAATTATTTCGGGTTTTCACAAAAAATCCCGGTTCCGACGGACGGAACCGGGATTTTTTCGCATGCCGCCCTCAGAGGCTCCGCATCCGGCAGAGCATCAGCAGGGCGGGGCCGCTGAGGCTCAGAGCAGCGGGCTCTGTGACCAGCAGGGCTTCATCGGGGGCCAGGGTGATGGGAGCGGCGCAGGCTTGGCCCGTCCCGGCGGGGCGGGACGGCTCCTTTGGCTCCGCCGCCCTCCCCTCGGGAGAACGGGCCCGAAGATCTGCCGCGGTCTGCTGGCAGCCGCTGGGCACCGCTACCCTTGCGAGTCCCTCGACGCAGTACAAGAGGCAGGCTTCATCCGGAGCGGAGGGCGGACAGGCAGCGCTTGCTTCCGTCCGGAGGCACAGCGGGGTTTCGGTCAGCCGCAGGGCCTCCATGGAGCCCGCGGCGCGGCCCCGACGGAGCATCAGATTGAAGTCCCGGCAGCGGCCCCGGCTGTGGGTGGCGTCGGCCCCGGAGAAGGCGTGAACCTCGAAGGGCCGCAGCCGCAGCGGCGCGCCGCCGTTGTGGCTCAGGGTGATCTCCCCGCTCAGGGTGGAGATCAGCCGCTCATAGTCCGGCAGAGGGGTGAAGTCGGATTCCTCCAGCTCCACCGCGGCGGAGCTGACGCGCCAGAGAAAGTCCCGCTGGGCGTAGCGCGCCTCCGGCGGAGCAATCGCGATCTGCGTCGTAGTCCCGCCGGACCAGGAAGAGACGGCATACTCGTTTTTCGTCAGTTTTCGGATCATACGCAAAGCGCACTTCATGTGGGCGCTTCATTCCTCGGCGCGGAAGCCGCCCTTGCCGTCGGCGCTGAAGTGGGTGCCGTAGAAGGCGGCGCAGGCCTGCTCAAGGTAGCCCAGGTCCAGGACGCCGGCGGTCTCATAGGAGGAGTGCATGGCCAGCTGAGGCAGACCCAGATCCACGGTGTTCATGGAGACGTGGGCCATGGCGATATTGCCCAGGGTGGAGCCGCCGTTTTCATCGGAGCGGTTGGCGAAATACTGCAGGGGTACCCCAGCCTTCTGGCAGACGCCCCGGAACAGGGCCACGGAGACGGCGTCGGAGGTGTACTTCTGCCCGGCGTGGGCCTTCACCACGATGCCCTCGTTCATGTAGGTGCAGTTGGTGGCGTCGGTCTTCTCGGGGTGGTTGGGGTGTACCGCGTGGGCATTGTCGCAGGAGAGCATGAAGCTCCGGGCGGTCATGCAGCGGTAGTCCTCGTCGTCGAAGCCCAGGCCCCGGGCGATGCGGCGCAGCACGTCCTCCAGCATGGTGGAGTCGGCGCCCTGCTTGGTGCCGGAGCCCACCTCTTCGTTGTCGAAGCAGCACCAGACCTGGATGCTCTTCTCGTTTTTGCCCCGGAGGAAGCCCTGGAGGGTGCCCCAGGCGCACTCCAGATCGTCCAGACGGCCGGCGGAGACAAACTCCTGCTCCGCGCCCCAGACGGTGGGGGCCATGCGGTTATAGAGATAGAGGTCGGAGCCCAGCACGTCGGCCTCGTCCACCCCCAGCTCCCGGGCAATCAGGGCCTTGAAGGCGCCCTTTTCCAGCTTGCCGGAGCCGAAGAGGGGCAGCATGTCGATCTGCTTGTTGAAGCTGAAGCCGTCGTTGACCTTGCGGTTCATGTGGATGGCCACGTTGGGGATCAGCACCAGATCCCGTCCGAAGTCCAGAAGGCGGGTCTCATAGCGCTCCCCTGCCTCGGTCTTCCTCCGCACCAGAACCCGGCCCGCCACGCCCAGAGGACGGTCCAGCCAGGTGGAGCAGATCATGCCGCCGTAGCCCTCGGTGTTCAGCTGGACGTACTTGTCCCGGACCCGCAGCTCGGCGTTCTCCTTGATCTTGAAGCAGGGAGAGTCGGAATGGGAGGCGGTGAGGGTGAAGCAGGGCTCCCGCAGCTCGCTGCCCACGCGGAAGGCCAGGATGCTGGAGCCGTTGCGGGTGGTGAAGTACTCCCCGCCGGGCCGGACTTCCCAGCGGCTGCTCTCGGGCAGCTCGGTGAAGCCGGCCTTCAAAAGCGTCTGCCGCAGGTTCTCCACGGCGTGGAAGGCGGAGGGGCTCTTCTTCAGAAAGTCCATGAGTTCTTGGACGGCGGTATTCGATTCCATAATTGGTTTCCTCCTTAAACGTAATCCGTTGATATTATACTATAGGCTGAAAACGAATGCAAGGGGCCAAAACGGCCCCTTGCGGTAGTTTTGCAATTAACCCTTCTGCTTCTTGGCGATGGCGGGCAGGATCAAGCCCAGAGCGGTGAGGACACAGGGGGTGGCAATGTTCAGGATCATGGTGAAGGTATCCTTGTCGTACATACCCATGAAGCAGCAGGCCAGGGTGATGATCAGGCACCACCAGCCGAAGAAATAGGCGGGACCCTGGTGCTTGACAAAGCGATAATCGGCGGGGATGGTCTTGAAGTGCTTGCGCAGGGCGATGTAGGCCACGAAGACCCAGCAATAACGCAGGGGCATGCACACGGAGTTCAGCTTGGTGAGCTGCTTGAGCACCGAGGCGGCGCCGGGGACGATGGACTGGATCAGAATGATGCCGCCGGAGAGGATGACCACCATCCAGATGCCGTTGACGTAAGCGCCGTACTTGTTCTTCTTCAGCAGGCGGTCGGGGATGTACTTCTGGGTCTTCTCGTTGTCCAGCAGCATCCGCAGAGGCGCGTCGATGGAGAGCACCAGCACGCCCAGCTGGCCGATCATGTTGCATACGGCGTAGACGATCAGCAGGGTGTTGCCCAGGCCGTAGTACTGGCCCAGCTTCTGGAAGGCCCAGTAGGAGCCGTTGGCGGCGTAGGAGGCGAAGCTCTTGTCGCTGGCGTTGATCTCATTGGGGTCGAACATCATGCCCATGGCAACGGTGCCCAGGATGGCGCAGACCACAACCATAATGGCCAGGGCGATCATGCCCTTGGGGAAGCCCTTGGAGGGATTCTCCACCTTATTGACGTAGGGGGAGATCTTCTCGCAGCCGCCCACGGCGAAGACCAGGATGGACAGGGAGGTGAAGTAGCCCACGTTGAAGTGGGGAATCAGCGCTTCCTTGGTGAAATGCAGGTCCACGTAGCCGCCATTGGGATTGATGACCGGAGCGGCGAACATCATGACGATGTACAGCAGGGACATGACGAACATGGAAGAGCCGGCGATGGTGGTGAGGCTCTTCAGAGGCTTCAGGCCGCGGCTGGCGATGAAGGCGAAGATCAGCAGCACCGCCAGGGTTACCAGCTGCACCGCCAGGGTGGGGAAGGTATCGTAGGTCTCGGCGTTGCGGAAGATGGCCCAGCTCAGAGCCTTCAGACCGCCGGAGCTCTTGGAGGCGATGTAGGTGATGTGACAGGCCCAGTAGGTCCAGCCGGCGTAGTAGCCCAGCTTGGAGCCCATGGTGTCATGGACCCAGGAGGAGACGCCGCCGCCGGTGCTCTTGAAGGCGGAGCCCAGCTCGCCCACCATCAGGGCGTAGGGGACAAAGTACAGGGCGAACATGAGAATCCAGGAGAAGATGACCTGGATGCCGTTGAAATAGACGAAGCCGTTCAGGACGTTGCCAAAGCCCCAAACCGTGGAAAACGCCATAAAGGCCAGCATTTGCCACTTGATCTTCTTGGTGTTCTGCGCGGAGTTCATTTCGGTTTTTCCCTCTTTTTCTCTTGTTGTGCTGAAGGCGGCGCGAAGGCGCAAAGGCCGGGCGGTCGCTTTCAGTGGCAATACTTTCTTAACACTTTTTGTCTGTTTTGTCAATATCACTCGGCGTTTTTCGTGCAATTTCACGTCAAAATGTCTGAATATTCGTTATATTCTCTTGCAATATCCACAAACATACATATTATTCAGTTATGGAAGGGGTGAAAATCACGAAAGCCGGGTCCCCGGGCTGTATATCCGGTTCCAAAAAACGGAAGAATAACCGCCCAAACGCCGCGAAAAGGACGCGCTCTCCCTTGGGAAAGCGCGTCCTATGCCGCAAAACGCAGGGATCTGAGCGAACGCGAAAATGAAATCCTTACGGAATGCTGAAGCCAAAATCCGCAAAGCCGCCGAGCCACTCCAGCAGGGCGCTCAGAAAGCCCGTCACCAGCATGAAGGCGAAGGGCAGCAGGAAAACCAGAAGCAGCAGGCCCGGATTCTGCTGGATCCGGTCGCCCAGAGTCTTTTTCTTCTTTCTGGGGCGGTTCACGGAGGCGGGGTTGGCGTTGGAGACCCGGGTGGGGTTGTCCGCGCTCCGATGGGCTTCGTAGCCCGCCCGAAGGCTGGCCTCGTGCTCCCGCACGGCGGCCCGGTGGGACTGGGCGCCGTAGCTGTTCTTCCAGGAATCGTCCTCATGGCAGTGATCGTCGTAGTTGAACTTGCCCTCGGCCCGCATCCGCTGGGCAGTCCGCTTCCGCTCAATGCGGGTCATGACAGAGGGCGCCACCGCCGCGCCGCAGGCGGGGCAGATGTCTTCCTTCTCGGGGTCGAAGTTTTTTCCGCAGCTTGCACATTTATAGTTGCGCATTTCGGGAGCCTCCTTCCGCAGTCATTTTGTTATTCGCCGTTCTCCTGGCGGATCACCTTGCCCACGTTCCAGAGCCGGGCCACCTTCTCCGCGGCGGCCTCCCGCTCCTCGGGGGTATTGAACTCAAAGGGAGCCGTCTGCGCTCCGCAGTCCATGCAGACCGCGTAGACGCACCAGCCGTTTTCCTCCTCCAGCAGGCCGGGGCCGCCGCAGCGGGGGCAGTCCTGCAGGATAAAGCGTTCGTGGATGTCCATTGTCATTCTTCCTTTCATCATTGGATGGGAGTTCCGTCGGCATGGAACAGAGGAATGCTGCCCAGGACCAGAATATCCTCCCGCCGGGACGCGGCGCCCTCCGCCAGCACCGCCGCCCGGCCCGCCACGCTGCCTCCTGCCAGGCGGACCAGGGCCTCCATGGCCAGCATGGAGCCGCCCTTGGAGATCACGTCGTCCACCAGCAGGATCCGCTTGCCCCGGATCAGCTCGGCGTCGTCCCGGCCCAGATAGAGGCGCTGGACCCCCTCGGTGGTGATGGAGCGGTCCTCCACGTGGATGGGCTCCGGCATGTAGTTCTTGGGTCCCTTCCGGGCCACGAAATACTTCTTCGCCCCGGATTGGCGGGCCATTTCATGGATCAGGGGGATGCCCTTGGCCTCGGAGGTCAGCAGATAGTCGTATTCCGTCCGGGCCGTGCGCTCCAGCAGCGCCTTGGCGCAGGCTACGGTCAGCTCCGCGTCGCCAAAGAGGATGAAGGCGGCCACGTACAGATCGTCGTTGACCCGACACAGGGGCAGCTCCCGGCGCAGGCCGGCTACAGCAAGGGGGTAAGTCATGGCAGCGTTTCCTTTCCCATTCTTCGTTGCCTGTATCATAGCACAGTTTTCCCGCAATTGCAAGGGTTGACTTCCAAAGCCGCTTGGGATATGATACAGAAAAACCGAAGGACGGTCTTTCTATGCTGTATCTGATCCTCGCCATTCTCAGCAGCGCCTCCATGGCCCTGGCGCTGCGCTTTTTCCGGAACCCCGCCGGGAACCGCTACGGCATCATACTGGGCAACTACCTCAGCTGCATCCTGCTGGCGGCCCTGCTGACGCCCCGGGAGCAGTCCCTGCTTCAGACCGCCCCCTCCACCCTGTGGATGGGCGCGGTCAGCGGCCTGTTCTACGTGGCGGCCCTGGTGCTGATGCAGAGCAGCATCCACCGCAGCGGGGCGGGGCTCAGCTCCGCCTTCGCCCGGCTGGGGCTTCTGGTTTCGCTGCTGGTGAGCATTCTCTGGTTTGGGGAGCGCCCCGGCCCGACGCAGCTTCTGGGCGCGGCCCTGGTGCCGGCGGCCCTGCTGCTGATCCACGGCGGGACGCGGGAGGGCAAGGCGAAAAATGGCTTCTGGCTGCTGCTTCTGACCCTGCTGTTCAGCGGCGGGGCCGACGCCATGTCCAAGGTCTTTGAGCAGCTGGGCGACCGGAGCCAGAGCACCCATTTCTTCTTCTGGCTCTTTCTGACGGCCCTGCTGCTGACGGCGGGGCTGGCCCTGGCGGAGCGGCTGCACAGCGGGAAAAGGCTGCTGCTCCGGGAGCTGGCGGCGGGGGCGGCGGTGGGCGTCCCCAATTACTTCTCCTCCTGGCTTCTGCTGCTGGCCCTGCAGCGGCTGCCCGCCTTTCTGGCCTATCCGGTGTTCAGCACCGGCACCATACTCCTGGTGCTGGGAGCCAGCGCCCTGTTCTTCCGGGAGCGGCTGAGCCGCCGCCAGGGCCTGGGGGTCGGGCTGATCCTGGCGGCCCTGGTGCTGCTGAACCTGTAACGCGAAAAAGGAGCTCTGTGCAAAGTCACAGAGCTCCGCTTTTTCAGCGCCGGTTCTCGTAGGCGATCTCGTAGTCCTTTTTGGGGGTATAGCGCTCGGCCAGCTTGACGATGACCCTGCCGTCCCGGATGACGATGCTGCCGTCGCTGGGGTAGAGGGGCATATTCTGAAAGGCCGGGCTCTCGGAGACCGTCATCATGGTCTCCTCCGAGGGCTCGGGCCAGGGGACGTTGAGCCAGTCGTTGAGGTAATAGTAGACGTGCTTGTTCAGCGGAATCACAGTGGTGGAGCGATTGCTGTAATCCGACACCAGCGCGAAGGCCTCGATCTGGCTGTAGTAGACCTTCTGGGGGAAGCCGCCCACGATCACCACCTCCATATCCTTCTGATAGCCGGGGGTGGACTCCACCCGGTCCACCAGGCGGGTGGCAAAGGACTCCGTGGCCCGGTGGGAGGTGGCGGAGACGGTGTAGGCCAGATTGTCGATGTTGAAGCTCACGAGGCAGAGCAGTATCGCCCCGCAGAGGGCCGCGGCCCGGGGCAGGCGGCGGAGCATTTGCCGCCGGTCGGGGCTCCTCCGGCCGCGGGCGGCCTCCTCCGGCTTCCGCGCCGGGCAGGCCCGATCCGTCAGCGCCAGGGGCAGGATCCAGGCAAAGACCAGGGCGAAGCGCATGATGGGCATGGGGTCGCCCATCAGCACCGTCAGATTCAGCCCCAGGGGCAGCAGGGCGCAGCAGTGCAGCGTCAGCGCCACCGTGCCGGGACGGGGGCGGCTGCGCAGCGGAAGCCGCAGGATGGCCCAGAGCCCCGCCAGGAACATCACCGTGTTCCCGGCCACGGTGAGCGGCGTCGTGTATTTGGCAAAGCTGTGGGGGACAAAGAAGTAGCGGAAGAGCCCCAGATAGGCATCGGGAAGCTTCGCCAGCATCCCGCTGAGGCTCAGCCCGCCGCCGATGCCCTTGTAGTTGAGCAGCTCCAGATCCTTGACCGCCAGAAAGATCCGCAGGGTAAGGTAGTAGAGCAGCAGACCCAGAACCAGCAGGGCCAGGGATTTCAGTCCCTCCAGCAGCAGATGCTTCGCCTGCTCCCCCTCCGACAGCCCCAGCAGTACCAGCCGCAGCAGCAGCAGCGAGACCGCCACCGCCAGATAGGCCTGGTAGGTGCCCAGGGCGCAGGCCAGCACAGGCGCGGCAAAGAGGAAGCCCCAGCGATACCGGTCCGCCAGCCACACCGCCAGCACCGCCAGCAGGATGCCGAAGCAGTAGGCGGAGGCGGTGAACAGATAGAGGAAGGTATAGGCCACAGAGGGAAAGGCCGCCATCAGCGCGCCGCAGAGCGCGCCGCTCAGCGGACGCCGCAGCTTCAGAACGGAGGCCGTCAGCCCCGCCGCCAGAGACAGAAAGAGCAGGGCGAAAAAGCCGATCACCGCCGGGGCCTGAAGGTAGCCGTTCCAGGCGGAGGCGTAGTGGAGGAACCAGCGGCCGGAGACGGTCATCTGCTGGGCGTCGTAGACCCGGGAGACGCCGTCGGAGTTGGGAATGAGGTTGGTAATGGCGAAGAGGTGGCAGAAAAAGCCCGCAGCGAAGCAGCAGAGGCAGGCGGCGCGGACAGCCGGCGGCAGCATCCGCCAGCGGCTGCGAAGGGTGGTTTTCTCTTCCATATCGGTCTCCCCTTCCGGTTTATTCCCTTTTTTTCAGAAAGGCCCGCAACAGCAGGCCCGCCCCCGCAGCGGAGGGTAACAGGATCAGAAACAGATCCAGCACGGAGCCGCCGAAGTACAGGCGGGTCCCCAGGATCACGGACAGCACCAGCATGGCCGCCAGGATGGGCAGCAGGAGCTTGGTTGCCTTATGTTGGGTGGCAAAGAGCAGAATCAGATCCAGAAGCAGCAGGGCAATGAGGATCCCGCCGGTGGATACCCCGCCGAGGCTGTAGAAGCCCCAGGAGGAGATTCTGGTGCTCTTGAAAAACATGACGGCGCCGACGCCCAACAGGAGGGAGCCGATCAGAATCTGGCTTTCTTTTTGCTTGAGCATGGGGCATACTCCTTTGCGCAGTTCTTGTTTGGAATTATAGCACAGGCCGAGGGGAATTGCAAGGGCGGAGTCTGCAGCCCGGCGCGAAAAAGCAAGCCCGGCTCCGCCGTTCGGGGAGCCGGGTTCGGTTCTGTCATCTGATGATGAGGGTCAGCCGCAGGTCAATGGAGACCACGGAAAGGGGCATGAGGGGCTCGTAGCGGAGGATGCGGTCATACTGGGCGTAGTCGCAGAAGGGACAGCCCCAGGAATCGTCGCCGGTCCGGTACTCGATCTCGTGGCCGCTGCGGTCTCCGGAACGGCCGTCATAGTCCTTGTGGGCCGCCACGCAGCCGCCGTCTCCCATGCAGATCTCCGCATGGTCGCCCCGGAGCACCAGGATGTCGCCCTTTTGCGGCTCGGTCTCCCCTTTCTTGTAGACCCGGAAGCCGTATTCCGGCAGCTCCGTCACCAGGGTATAGGTGGAAAGGGGATGATCCAGCCCAAAGCCCGCCTCCATCAGCGCGGTGCTGACGAAGGAGGTGCAGTCGTAATTCGGGCCGAAGCGGCTGCTCTGGCTGTAGCCGTGGCTGTCGTCGGCGGCGGTTTCCAGAGCCCAGGCCAGCATGGCCTCAAGCTTGGGATCCAGGCTGTCGCTCTCCTCGGCCTGGGCGGGAATTACGGTGGGTATGATGATGATTCCCTCGTCGGCAGAGACCGGAAGGGAAAGGCTCAGCAGCAAAAGACAGAGCATCATCAGGGATATGAATTTGCGCATGGACTACCTCCTGTGGGATTTACGCTGCGCATCATACCATATATTGACTTTTTTTGCAAGAGAAAAAACAAAAGCTTTACAATCTCACCACGTTTTGTTAACAAAATGACAAAGCCGGGCCGCGGCAAAGGCCGCGGCCCGGGCTCTGCTCGGGTAAGGGACAGGGGCTCAGCGGATCAGCAGCTCGCCGCCCGCCACGTCCACAATCAGCTCGCTGCCGGGGCTTACGTCCCCCCGGAGAATGCGCTTGGCGATCATGGTCTCCACCGTGTGCTGCACGTAGCGGCGCAGCGGCCGGGCGCCGAAGGCGGGGTCGAAGGCCGCGTCCACGATATAGCTCTTGGCGGCCTCGGTGAGGGTGCAGCGCAGCTGCTTGTCCAGCAGACGCTTGTTGAGCTGGTTGATTTGCAGGTCGATGATCTTGAAGATATTGTCCTTGGTCAGAGGCTTGTAGAAAACGATCTCGTCCAGACGGTTCAGGAACTCGGGGCGGAAGGTCTTTTTCAGCAGATTCTCCACCTGGCTCCGGGCGGTCTCGCTGATCTCCCCCTTCTCGTCGATGCCCTCGAGGATATAGGGAGAGCCCAGGTTGGAGGTCAGGATGATGATGGTGTTCTTGAAGTCCACGGTGCGGCCCTGGGAGTCGGTGACCCGGCCGTCGTCCAGCACCTGGAGCAGGATATTGAAGACGTCGGGATGGGCCTTCTCCACCTCGTCGAACAGGACGACGGAGTAGGGCTTGCGGCGGACGGCCTCGGTGAGCTGGCCGCCCTCCTCATAGCCCACATAGCCGGGAGGCGCTCCGATGAGCCGGGAGACGGAGAACTTCTCCATATACTCGGTCATGTCGATGCGGACGATGTTGCGCTCGTCGTCGAAGAGGTCGGCGGCCAGGGCCTTCGCCAGCTCCGTCTTGCCCACGCCGGTGGGCCCCAGGAAGAAGAAGGAGCCGATGGGGCGGTTGGGATCCTGGATCCCGGCCCGGGAGCGCTGGATGGCCTCGGTGACCACCCGGACCGCCTCGTCCTGGCCCACGACCCTTCTGTGCAGGCGCTCGTCCAGGTGCAGGAGCTTCTCCCGCTCCCCCTGGACCAGCTTGGCCACGGGGATGCCGGTCCAGCGCTCGATGATCTTGGCGATTTCCTCCTCGGTGACCCGGTTCCGCAGCAGGCTCTGCTCCCGGGCGTTCTGAGCCAGGCGCTCTTCCTCCTCCAGCTGCTTCCGGGCCTCGGGCAGATCGCCGTACTTCAGCTTGGCGGCGGCCTCCAGGTCATAGGCCTGCTCGGCCTTCTCGATCTCGGCGTTGATCTTCTCGATGCGCTCCCGCAGGGTCTGAACCTTGGCGATGGCGTCCTTTTCGTTCTCCCACTGGGCCTTCATGGCCTTGAAGCGGTCCCGCTGCTCCGCCAGCTCCTTCTGCAGCTCCGCCAGACGGCCCTTGGAGAGCTCGTCCTCCTCGTTTTTCAGCGCTGCCTCCTCGATCTCCATCTGGATGATCTTGCGGCGCACCGTGTCCAGCTCGGCGGGCATGGAGTCCATCTCCGTGCGGATCATGGCGCAGGCCTCGTCGATGAGGTCGATGGCCTTGTCCGGCAGGTAGCGGTCGCTGATATAGCGGTCGGAGAGCTTGACGGCGGCAATGATGGCGGGGTCGGTGATCTTGACCCCGTGGAAGACCTCGTAGCGCTCCTCCAGACCCCGGAGGATGGCAATGGTGTCCTCCACGGAGGGCTCATTCACCATCACCGGCTGGAAGCGGCGCTCCAGGGCCGGGTCCTTCTCAATGTACTGGCGGTACTCGTCCAGGGTGGTGGCCCCCAGGCAGTGGAGCTCGCCCCGGGCCAGCATGGGCTTGAGCAGATTGCCCGCGTCC
>JAFWTG010000072.1 GCA_017519005.1 Oscillospiraceae bacterium
AAAACAAGACAACGCCAATTTAGGTGCGCCTGAACCGTGAGGTTTTCCACAGTCCGGGCGCTTTTTGCTGCCATGACGACACCAAACCGCATAGAAAGAGGGCGCGCTGCAATTCTTTCGTTTTGCAACGCGCCCTTTTTCATGCAAATCGTTGAAGCGCGCTTTCCTTACAGCTCGCAGTTGTTGACAGTCCGGGGGAAGGGGAGTACGTCCCGGATGTTGCCCATGCCGGTGAGGTACATGACGCAGCGCTCGAAGCCCAGGCCAAAGCCCGCGTGACGGGCGGAGCCGTACTTCCGCAGGTCCAGATAGAAGTCGTATAGCTCCTTCTTCATGCCCAGCTCCTCGATGCGGCCCAGCAGCTTGTCATAGTCGTCCTCACGCTGGCTGCCGCCGATGATCTCGCCGATGCCGGGCACCAGGCAGTCCATGGCCGCCACGGTCTTGCCGTCGGGGTTCAGCTTCATGTAGAAGCTCTTGATCTCCTTGGGATAATCGGTGACGAAGACGGGACGTTTGAAGATCTCCTCGGTGAGATAGCGCTCGTGCTCGGTCTGCAGGTCGCAGCCCCATTCCACGGGGTAGTCGAACTTGTCGTTGTGGGGCTTCAGGAGCTCAATGGCCTCGGTGTAGGTGACGTGGCCGAAGTCGGAGTTCAGCACGTGGTGCAGCCGCTCCAGCAGGCCCTTGTCCACGAAGGAGTTAAAGAAGTTCATTTCCTCGGGGGCGTTCTCCAGCACGTAGGAAATGACATATTTCAGCATATCCTTCGCCAGCCGCATATCGTCCTCCAGATCGGCAAAGGCGATTTCCGGCTCGATCATCCAGAACTCGGCGGCGTGGCGGGTGGTGTTGGAGTTCTCCGCCCGGAAGGTGGGGCCGAAGGTGTAGATGTTGCGGAAGGCCATGGCGAAGGTCTCGCCGTTGAGCTGGCCGGAGACGGTCAGATTGGTCTGCTTGTTGAAGAAGTCCTTGCTGTAGTCCACGGAGCCGTCCTCCAGCCGGGGCAGGTTGTTCAGATCCAGGGTGGTGACCTGGAACATTTCCCCCGCGCCCTCGCAGTCGGAGCCGGTGATCAGGGGGGTGTGGACGTAGACGAAGTCCCGCTCCTGGAAGAATTTGTGGATGGCGTAGGCAATCAGACTCCGCACGCGGAACACCGCCTGGAAGGTGTTGGTCCGGGGGCGCAGATGGGTCACGGTGCGCAGGTACTCCAGGGTGTGGCGCTTGGGCTGGATGGGGAAGTCCGGGGTGGAGGGACCCTCCACGGTGACGGCTTTGGCCTGGATCTCAAAGGGCTGCTTGGCGTCGGGGGTCAGCTCCACAACGCCCTCCACGATCAGCGCCGCGCCGATGTTGATCTTGGCAATATCGGTAAAATTCTCCATGGCGTCGGTAATGACCACCTGCACCGGCTGGAAGTAGGTGCCGTCGGAGAGCATGAGGAAGCCAAAGGCCTTGGAGGCTCTGCGGTTTCGCACCCAGCCGCCCAGCTTGACGGTCTTGCCGGCATAGTTGTCAATGCCGCGATACAGCTCTCGGAGGGTGAGTAAGGATTCCATCATTCATTCCCGCTTTCTATCTAAGATAAGTGCGTTATATTATAGCACGTTTGTTCTGATTGCGCAAGAGCCGCGTTGCGATTTATCGGGAGGTTTTTTAATATTTTTTTCATACCCTTGACATTATATTATGGAAGTTTTAAAATAAAGTTACGGATATTTATACCCGAAAACCCACTGGGATATCAAACATGAAAGGAGAACCCTACAAAATGAAGCTGAGAAAACTGACCGCTGTAATCCTTTGCGTTCTGCTTTTGATTTCCATGCTGCCCAGCGTGACCGCCGCCGGGGTCAACGGCTACTACAACGTGGATTATCTCGAAGCAGAGGCCGCGGCCGCCTACGGCGAGGAGGGCCTCGGCGCGGTCTACACCCCCCAGGCGACCACCTGGAAGCTCTGGTCTCCCACAGCCAGGCACGTGCAGCTCCGGCTCTACGCCACCGGCTCCGATGAGGAAGATGGGGCGGCCGGGCTGGGCACCTACAGCATGACGCAGAACGCCGAAACCGGCGTCTGGTCCCTGACCCTCCAGGGCGATTACAAGAACGTCTACTATACCTATCTTGTGACGGCCCGTGGCGTGACCCGGGAGACCCGGGACATCTACGCCAAGGCCGCCGGCGTCAACGGCTACCGCTCCATGGTAGTGGATCTGGACGCCACCGATCCCGCCGGGTGGGAAAACGACAGCCACGTGCTGCTGGACGAGAGCACCGACGCGGTGATCTGGGAGGTTCACGTCCGGGATTTCTCCATTGATCCCAGCTCCGGCGTGAGCCAGGCCAATCGGGGCAAATTCCTGGCCTTCACCGAGGACGGCACCAGCCTGAACGGGGAGGCGGACGAGCTCTCCACCTGCGTGAATTATCTGAAGGAGATGGGCGTCAACACCGTCCACCTGCTGCCCGTCTATGACTTCGGCAGCGTGGATGAGACCGTCACCGACGATCCCACCAACCGCAACTGGGGCTACGATCCCATCAACTACAACGTACCCGAGGGCTCCTACTCCACGGATCCCTACAACGGCAACACCCGGATCACCGAGTTCAAGCAGATGATCCAGGCCCTCCATGAGGCGGGAATCTGCGTGGTCATGGACGTGGTTTACAACCACACCTATGACGTGGACAGCTACGAGTGGGGCGCGAGACTGCTCTACAACAACGCCTTCAACGATTCCGTCCCCGGATACTACTTCCGCATGTCCGGGCCCTCCTCCTGGTACAACGGCTCCGGCTGCGGCAACGTCACCGCCTCCGACAAGCTGATGTACCGGAAGTACATGATCGAATCCGTCCGCTACTGGGCGGAGGAATACCACATCGACGGCTTCCGCTTTGACCTCATGGGCTGCCATGATGTGGAAACCATGAATCTGATCCGGGCCGAGCTGGATACGCTGGACGGCGGCGAGGGTCGGAAGATCCTCATGTACGGCGAGCCCTGGACCGGAGGCGACGCCGGCATTGCCAACGGCTGTACCCAGAACAACGCCCAGACCTACGGCCTGTCAGAGCGGATCGGCCTGTTCTGCGACTGGATGCGGGACGCCATCAAGGGCAACCCCGACGGGGATACCTGGGGCTGGATCCAGGGCGACACCACCCAGGCCGCCGCGGTGCTGGGGGGCCTGTCCGCCAACGACGGACGCCTCAGCGCCCGCTCCCAGACCGTCACCTACGCCGACGCCCACGACAATCTGATCCTCTGGGATAAGCTGGTCCGCTCCAACGGCGGCAGCGACTACGGCGACTACAGCAGCGCCGAGGCCCAGACCTGGCTCAAGCAGCTGAACCTGGCCAAGACCATCGTGCTGATGTCTCAGGGCATGGCCTTCAACGTGGCCGGTACGGAATTTGCCCGCTCCAAGCAGGGCGACCACAACAGCTACAACGTGGCGGATTCCGTCAACGCCATCAATTGGAACGTCCGGAAGACCAACGCGGCCAGCGCCGACTATTACAAGGGTCTGATCCAGATCCGGAATGCCTTCTCTCCCATTACCGATCCCGACGCGGAGTACGGCAAGTACAGTCTCGAGGGCAGCGACAACAGCTGCATCGCCGTCCGCATCCCCAACGAGACGGCAGGGGAGTGGCGCAATCTGATTCTGATCCTCAACGACGCCGCGTCCTCCGCCACCGTGACCCTCCCCGAGGGCGACTGGACGCTGATCGCGGACGGAACACAGGCCGGGCTCAGCAGCCTGGGAAGCTGCAGCGGCAGTTATACGGTGCCGGGCTATGGCTCCGCCATTCTTGTGAACGACACTGCCATTACCCCGGAGGAGCCGGAGCCCGACAGCGATTTCTATCTGGTGGGCTGGATCAACGGGGCCGACTACGGCTGCGGCGCCGATTCCGCTAACAAGGGCATTTATCGCTTTGAAAACGGCAGCCTTACCGCCTCCTTCACCCAGGACAGCTACGTGTACCTCAAGACCGGAGACAACAGCAGCTGGTACATGACCGACGGCTGGCAGGGCACCGGCGTCACTTCCGCTGTTCTGTACAACACCGAAAGCCTCAGCGGCACCGGCGACAAGCTCTTTGTTCCCGGCGGCTATGAGGTCCATTTCAGCCTGACCCAGAACGCCGACGGTACCCTGACCCTCTCCTATACGGCGGACGGTTACACTCCCGGCCAGGAGCCGGAGCCCAGCAGCCCGGATTACTATCTGATCGGCTACATCAACGGCGCCGACTACGGCTGCAACGACGACTGGCAGAACCTGGGGGACTATCACTTCGTGAATGGCAGCCTCAGCGCCTCCTTCACCCAGGACAGCTACGTTTTCGTCAAAACCGGCGACAACGCCAACTGGTTCATGACCGACGGCTGGCTGGGCAGCGTCAGCTCCGCCACCCTGTACAACACCGGCTCCCACAGCTTCGCCAACGGCACGAATAAGCTCTACGTGCCCGGCAATACGGCCCTCACATTTACCCTAACGGAAAACAGCGACGGGTCTCTCAACCTGTCCTACGCGCCTGCCGGGAGCCAGAGCGCTTCCGCGGAGCACCGGTCCGTGACCGCAGGCTCCGATGAGGCCAAGGACGCCGTGATCCTCCACTGCTGGAATTGGAGCTACGACACCATCCGGGAGAATCTGGCGCAGATCAAGGCCGCGGGCTACACCGCCGTCCAGACCTCTCCGGCCCAGCCTCACTCCGGCTACCGGACGGGGGAGATCCCCACCGGCGACTGGTGGATGCTCTATCAGCCCCTGGGTCTGCACATTGCCGGGGAGAATGAGTCCTGGCTGGGGGACGCCGACGATCTGGCCGCCCTCTGCGCGGCGGCCCATCAGCAGGGGATTGAGGTCATTGTGGACGTGGTTTCCAACCACCTCTGCAACGGCTACAACGACATCGCCGCCGGGGGCGTGGATCCCTATGACGAATCCCAGGTGGTGGCCACAAGCGGAGACCGGAAGGGCTATCAGTTTGAGGTCCAGCCCGACAGCCGGGTGCTGACCCACAACCCGGAGCTCACCGGCGACAAGTTCCGCTCCGATTACATCTTCTGCAACGACAGCAGCACCGAGGCCACGGTCCACGGCAACATCGGCATGCCGGATCTGAAGACCGAGGACGCCGTGGTGCAGAGCTCCGTGCTGAGCTATCTGAAGGAGCTCATCGACGTTGGGGTGGACGGCTTCCGCTTCGACGCCGCCAAGCACATCGAGACCCCCTCCGACGGCACTTACGCCTCCCAGTTCTGGCCCACCGTCATTGACGGGGCCCAGGCCTACGCCGAGAGCAAGGGCCGCGACCTCTGGGCCTACGGCGAGGTCCTGTCCACCGCGGGCCATGACCGGAAGATGAACTACTACGCTCCCTACATCGACATGACCGAGATCAGCTACGCCTACACCATCACCGAGGGCTTCGGCAAGACCCACAGCGCCTCCCAGGTGGCCAACCAGCAGTTCAAGGACTGGCTGGGGGTGGGCGTGGAGACCCTGGCGAATTCCGACCTGGTGCTGATGGCGGAGTCCCACGACACCTACGCCCAGTCCGAGGGCTCCTTCTCCGTCTACGGCTCTGAGATCATCAACAAGGCCTGGGCCGTGGCCGCGGCCCGCGCCGACGCCTCCGCCCTCTACTTCGCCCGGCCCCTGGGCTACACCCAGGAGGACGGCCCCATCGGCAGCCTGGGCGCCTGCGAGGACTACAACTGGAAGAACACGGAGGTTGCCGAGGCCAACAAGTTCCACACCGCCTTTATCGGCGCCGCGGAGACCGTCTACGCCGCCGGGGATCTTGTGGTGGTGGAGCGATACAGTGATCTGGACTGCGGCGCGGTGATTGCCAACGCCACCGGCTTCGCGGGCAGCGTCAGCTTCAACGCAAGGCAGCTGACCGACGGGACTTACTACGATCAGATCACCGGAAACGAGTTCAGCGTCTCCGGCGGAGCCGTCTCCGGCCAGCTGGGCACCACCGGCATCGCTGTGCTGCGGAAGACCGCGCCCGTCAGCTGCGAGCACCCCGCCGACCAGCGCTACACCGTCACGAAGGCTGCCACCTGCACCGAGGACGGCTATGAGGCGGTATACTGCCATGAATGCGGCCGTATGGTGGAGCTGCTCAGCAGCACCCCCGCCCTGGGCCACGTGGACGCCAACGGCGACAAGCGCTGCGACCGCTGCAATACCTTCCTGGGCACCGTCGCCGTCTATTTCGTGGACAGCCTGGATTGGGTCAGCAAGAACGATTACTTCACCAATATCAAGTGCTACGCCTTCGGGGAAGGCGGGGAAAACGCCCCCTGGCCCGGCCTGGACGCGGAAATCGTGGGCCGCAGCACCGACGATCACGGCATCTGGAAGGTGGAGGTGAACCCGGAGGCCTGGCAGTACGTGAAGTTTGTCGCCTTCGACGCCGAGGGGGCGGAGCTCAAGACCGTGAACCTGGCCTTCGCGGAGGCGGGGACGGAGCCTGTGGTCTACGCGGCCACGGAAAACACCGTGAGCTCCGACTACGGCGCGGAGTACAGCTGCGACGCGGTGAACGAGCTCAGCGCCGTCTGCGCCCACAGCGCCTATACCGTCGTCACAGCGAACGGTGCGGAAGCCCGGCTCTGTGATTGCTGCGGAGCGCTGCTGCGCGATGAGCAGGTGGAGCCCGTGCTGGACGAGAGCATCGTCCTGTATAACTCCATCGGCATCGGCATCGAAATTCAGACCACCTTCGGCGTCCGCAAGACCGTCACCGACCGCTTTGAGAACTGGTACATCGAGGTCAGCAAGCTGGACGAGGCTGGCAACGTCACCGAGACCAGGCGCTTCAACCCCGAGGACGTGGAGGAGGGCTTCATCATGAACGCCGTCTACACCGATATCACCGCCAAGGAGATGGGGGTCCGCTACGCAGCCTCCTTCCACGGCTTTGCCGCCGACGGCAGCGAGACCTACAGCAATACCGTCACCAACACCGTCCGGGATTACGTCATTGGGGAGCTGGTGAAGAGCGACAATGACGACGCCACCCGCCGTCTGGCCGCCGACCTGCTGAACTACGGCGCCGCCGCTCAGGTTTACTTCAACTTCGACGCGGAGAGCCTGGTGAACGCCAACCTGTCCGCCGAGGCCCAGGCCGCCATGGCGCAGTTTGCCGACGTGGGCGAGGCCCCCGCCACCCTGGAGAACGGCTCCAACGGCCCCAACGTCTACGGCTCCGTCTCCGTTATGAACCGGGTGGTGCTGAGCCTCACGGTCCGGGGTCTGGGGACTCCCAGCCAGGTTCAGATCCTGGTGAAGAACCACGAGACCGGCGAAACCAAGGCCACCGTGGACGCCGTACAGCGGGGCTCCGTCTGGATGGCGGACTACGCGGGCTTCGAGGCCGAGGATATGCGCACCGCCTTTGACTTCGTCCCCGTGGCGGACGGCACGGAGACCGGCACGCCCCTGACCTGGTCCGTGGAGGGCTACGCCCGGGAGGCCCGTCTGAACGAGGATTCCACTCAAGCCGAGCTTGCCCTCTTCAACGCGCTTCTGCACTACATTGACGCTGTGATAGCCGCCTACGGCAACTGAGTCCTTCCTCCGACGAATGATGAAACAATAAGCAAAGGGCGCGCTGCCTGGTGCAGCGCGCCCTGTTTTGCCTTGTCTTATTTTACCTTGCGGATCACGCCCATGGGGGTCTGCTGATCGTCCTGGCCCAGGGGGTTGTCCTTCAGAATCCGGGCATAGAGCTCCTTGCTCAGGTGCTTGCCGGAGACGCCCAGGATCTGGCCCTCCAGATCGTTGATGTCCACGATGCAGACGTCGTAGCCGATCCGCTGGCTGATTTCCTTTGCCACCTTGTCGGGCTCCAGGGGGCCCAGCACCACGTAGTGGTTATAGGGGGGAATGGTGTTGTGGCAGGGGCCGTCGATGGAACGAGCCCGATACCCGGCCACGGTGTAGAACCAGCCCTTTTTATGGAAGATTTTCTTGCCGATGACGGAGATGGCGGCGGCAAAGAGGATCCGGGGAGTGCCCACCTCCTGCAAAGCCATCTCCATGGTCTCGGGCATGCCAAGGCCGATGCCGTGGGGGGTCTTGGTGACGTGATTGCTGAGCTTCACCGCAAGCTTCCGGGGATGGATGTCCTCCAGGGGAATCGCCCGCTTCTGGGTGCAGGCCACGCACTTTTCGGAGATGAAGAGCACGTCGTCCGGCTCAGAGAGCACGGGCTTGCCATATTTCTCGGCCACGTCACAGATATTGTCCTTATCGGTGATCAGATGGGTGACAATGGGGAGGCGGCGATATTGGACGCCGTCCACCTCGATGATTTCGTTCTTGCCCTGGTTGGGTTTTATGGTTTCAGACATTGTATTTCTCCTGTTCTGTATATTGGTTTTTTACGTTCGCTATATTATAGCCGTTCTTTCCCGATTTATCAATAGGAAATCTCCAATTTTGACAGAAAGATTTGAGGGCGGATAGAATAGGCCCTCCGGACCGAAGTTCGGAGGGCCTTGTCGGATGCTGCTATTTCAGCGGAATCCGGATACCGTTGATGACAACGGCATTGGCATTTGAGATCAGCTGCGGGTTCGTAAAGACGATCTGGCAGTACGGAGTTCTGTCATCATCCCAATTGATCCAAAGGTTATCGCCGTTTTCTCCAAAGGAAACGGTATATTTGCTGCCGTCGGGGTATTCCAGCGTGAGGTCCTTCGGATAGGCAAGGGTCGAATCGAGCCGCGGCATCGCGGCCAACAGCGACTGCAGATGCGTGAATTCCGCTTCGGTCAGGAAACCGTCAAGGTCTCCTCCCGCACAGATCGCGGTAAATTCCGCATCATCCATGCGGTCGAAATCGACGGTCGGGAAATCGGCCTTCAGTTGCGCTCCATAGGTCTCGCGGAAGGCCCGAAGTCGGCTGAGCTCCTGTTTTTCCAGGACGGCCACGCCTCCAAAGGAGTTCAATCGAAGCGCAGTCATTGGCAGGCCCGCTTCCTTGACGGAAGCTGCGTCAAAGGGGATTTCCTGTGTTTCAGGAAGCGTCGGCACCGTAAAATCAAAGGTCCAGTTTCCAGGCAGTTCAATTGTCCGAGCGCCTTCAAAGATCTCGTGATACGTCTCCTTCGACGCCATGCCGAAGCCCTCCAGGTCCATGTGGAGGCTGTGATTTTCCAGATCGCCGTTCGGCAGGAAAAGCATCAGCATACTGGCGCTGCCGTCTGGGTTTTTGATGGTGGATTCCACACGACCCATCTGGATGTCGTCGGGGACCGCGGCGATCCGCGCTGTCTCAAAGCACCAGTCCTTCATGTCCTCCGGGAACGCATAGCCCTCCGGCGGCGTGATCCTCAGGGTCAGGTAGAGCATGGACGAGCTCAGATCGCGGAAGCCCATCGCGGAATCGATCGTGACGGTTGTATCGTTGCTGGTTTGGGACAGGTTCAGCCCGATCGCGCTGCTGTCAATGATCTGCCGTCCGGTTTCGTCGATTGTAACCGGGACGCGGCCGTTGGTCATCGCTCCGGCCTCCATCAGCCGGACGACGTTGGCGTGTACAATCTCATAAGCCATAACGCTGAGGCTCAGGACAGCTGCCAGAAGGGCTGCAATCAGCGCGGCTCGCGGGATGCGGCGATGTACAAATGCTTTGCCTGTACGGGAATTGTTCTGATCTGCCGCTTCGATCAGATCGGCGTCAATTCCGCCGATCGCGCGGCGGAGCTTTTCATTTTTCATGTCAAATATCCTTCCTTTTTCAAGTGTGCGGCGAGCTTATTCCGGGTTCGCATCAAGCTAACCGTAACCTTGCTCTTGCTGAAGCCATAGCGTTTACAGATTTGCCTGATCGAATCATAGTACCAGTATCTGCGGAGAAACAGATCCCGTTCGATCTCCGGAAGCGTGCGGAGAAAGGCGGAGATCTGCCGCGACAGCTCTGCCTCTTCCACAGCCTCGTCGATCGAGCTGTCTCCCACCAGCTCCTCCAGCTCGTCCAGAGAGACGATGGAGCTCGGGGCGATCCGCTTCTGCGCCTGATTCCTGCGCCAGCGGTCTACGGCGATTTCCCTGGTGAGCTTGCCAAGATAAGTTTTCAGATTTCCGGGCCTCTGCGGCGGGATGCTGTTCCACGCAGCCAGCAGGGCGTCGTTCAGGCATTCCTCCGCGTCCTGCTCGTTGTGCAGAATGTTCCGGGCAATGTACATGCAATAGGGCCCATACTGCTGTCTCGCCGCGGCGATCCCGCTTTGCTTCCGATCCCAGATTTCCTGAACCAGCGCGTCGTCATTCATATTGTCACCTCGTTTTGTTGAAAAGGCCTTTCACCCCTATACCCGTAAAAATATCGGAAGGATTACATGCTAAATCTTTCCTAAAACAATTTCCCATAAAGATTGGTGAAAGCATAAAAAGAGCCCCGGAAATCCGTAGATTTCCGGGGTGCTTATGGTTGCGGGAGAGGGATTTGAACCCCCGACCTCCGGGTTATGAGCCCGACGAGCTACCGAACTGCTCTATCCCGCGATATCCGCTCCTTGATTGCTTATATAGTATAGCACGCGGGTTCCGTTTTGTCAAGAACTATTTTAATAAAAAAGCAAAAAAGGGATCTGAAGCGCCGATGGGGGATCAGCCCATGCAAATTATGTGGATTTTCGTTTTTTTAAGTTGAAATTTGGAAGTCTTTGTGCTAAACTGACAATAGCAACGGTTTATCCAAGCAAGGTTTCCAACATCATTTCTATTTCATGATTGGGAGGAGCTACTATGGGCAAGTTCGTAATCAAGACCACCAAGACCGGCTTCAAGTTTGACCTGAAGGCCACCAACGGCGAGGTCATCGCCACCAGCGAAGTCTACACCACCGAGGCTGCCTGCCGCAAGGGCATCGAGAGCGTCCGCAACAACGCGCTGTCCGCCGTTGAAGATCAGACCGTGGAGCCCATCGAGGTTCAGAAGCACCCCAAGTTCGAGATCTACCAGGACAAGGCAGGGGAGTACCGCTTCCGTCTGAAGGCCAGAAACGGCGAGATCATCGCCGTCAGCGAGGGCTACGTCAAGAAGCCCAGCTGCCTCAACGGCATTGAAAGCGTCAAGCGCAACGCCCCCGAGGCCGAGGTCATCAAGCTGGAGGAGTAATCCCGGTCAATCTGTCCGCAAAACAGGAACCGCCCCCGCCGATCTGGCGGGGGCGGTTCCTGCTTCATTTGGATCTGGCTCAGCGATGCGCGCCGGTCATGGCGTGCAGGGTCTCGGCGTCCAGGGGGTAGATGGTCTTGGTCATGCCCAGGGCCTCCTCGATGTCGATGTCCAGCATATCGCCGCTGCGGACACAGACCACCCGGTTGGCCTTGCCCTCCACCAGGGCCTTGACGGCGTAGTAGCCCATGCGGGTGGCCGTAACGCGGTCCCGGGCGGTGGGGGAGCCGCCGCGCTGGATGTGCCCCAGGATCGTGACTCTGGGATCCAGTCCCAGGCCTTCCCGGATCTTGTCCGCCACGTCGTAGGCGCCGTTGGCGGCGCCCTCGGCTACGACGATCATGTAGTGGGTGAAGCCGTTGAGGCGGGCGTTGCGGATCTTTTCGATGACGTCCTGCTCAAAGTCGATGTCCTCCTCGGGGACGAGAACCGCGGTCGCGCCCACGGCGATGCCCACGTACATCGCCAGATAGCCCGCGTTGCGGCCCATGACCTCCACCACAGAGCAGCGCTCGTGGGACTGCATGGTATCGCGGAGCTTGTCGATGCACTCCACGGCGGTGTTGGCGGCGGTGTCGAAGCCGATGGTGTAGCCGGTGGAGGAGATGTCGTTGTCGATGGTGCCGGGGATGCCGATGACGGGGATGCCATACTTGGACAGCGCCAGGGCGCCCCGGAAGGTGCCGTCGCCGCCGATGGCCACGATGCCGTCAATGCCGAAGAGCTTGCAGGTGGCCGCCGCCTTTTTCTGACCCTCTTCGGTCATGAATTCCTTGCTGCGGGCAGAGTAGAGGACGGTGCCGCCGCGGTTGATGATGTGGCTGACGTTGTTGGGATCCAGACGCCGGACCTCGCTGTTGATCAGACCGTTCCAGCCGCGGTAGATGCCGAGACAGTCCACGCCAAAATTGACACAAGCGCGATAGACTGCGCGAACCGCGGCGTTCATGCCGGGGGCGTCGCCGCCGGAAGTAAGAACTGCGATGCGTTTTACTGCGGAACTCATATAAAATCACCTCGCGATTATTCTACAACAACTTTTCTCAAAAGTAAATAAGAGAAACGGAATCAGCGCGAGATTTTTCCGTTATCAGCAAATTGAACAGAGCAATCGCGACTGAGGGCCGCGTATCTGTCGTAAGCGCCAAAAAATGCCGGAAACTGTAAAAAAAGATTGAAATTTTCAAAAATAGGAGTAAAATAAGCCTGTGATTACCGAGAGGCAATCACCATATATACCGCTTTCGGCTGGTGCTGGGGGCGGTTTTTTATTGTCCGTTCCGGCAGGGGAGGCGCCTCCGCATCTGCCGGGACGAAACGCCCCCGAAGCCTTTCCCGGCCCTGCCCGCGGGTTCGAGCCAACGAACGCAACAAAATAAAAATTTTGTTGCGTTCAAGGCTTGATTTTTGTGTTTCATTGTGCTATACTCCAATTACGGTGAATTGGAGGTCTGCTATGGAACGCTACTCAGACTGTCCGCTGATTCTGCGGGAATTTCTCTCTTATCACGAGACCATCAAGGGTCAATCCCAGCGCACCATCTCGGAGTACTATCTGGATCTGCGGATGTTTCTTCGCTTTATGAAGCTCATTAAAAATGAAATGCCCTACGACACGGAGCTGGACAGCATTCCGATCCGGGACATCGACATTTCCTTTATTCGCGGCATTACCGTCACGGATATCTTTGACTTTCTCTCTTATCTGGCCAACGACCGGGTGGTCAACGAGGATTCCTTCTCGGAGTCCAGGGGCATCTCCTCCGCAAGCCGGGCCCGCAAGCTCTCCGCCATCAAATCCTTCTACAAATATCTCACCGTCCGCACCCGGCAGCTGGAGCAAAACCCGGTCCAGGACATGGAGTATCCCAAGCTCCGCAAGTCGCTGCCGCGCTATCTGACCCTGGAGCAGTCCACGGCGCTGCTGCGCTCCGTGGACGGGCCCAACAAGAACCGGGACTTCGCGATTCTGATGATCTTCCTCAACTGCGGCATCCGCCGCTCGGAGCTGGTGGGGCTGAATCTCAGCGACGTCTACGAGGACCGGATCCGGGTGGTGGGCAAGGGCAACAAGGAGCGCATCGTCTACATCGGCTCCGCTTGCAAAAAAGCCATAGATACCTATTTAATTGAGCGCAATCAAATTGTTTTAACAGACAACCGGGCCCTCTTCGGCTCCCGGGATCACAACCGGATCTCCGTCTCGGCGGTCCATCGCCTGGTGAAAAAGCACGTATTGGAGGCCGGGCTGGACCCCACCAAGCTTTCCGCCCACAAGCTGCGGCACACCGCCGCCACCCTGATGCTGCAAAACGGTGTGGACGTGAAAACCGTCCAGGAGGTGCTGGGCCACGAAAATCTGAACACCACCCAGATCTACACCCACATCGAAAACACCGAGCTGAAAATCGCGTCCGAGGCAAATCCCATTTCCAAGCTGAAAATTGACGAATAACACAGGAGGCGCAAAGATGAACATTGTCTTGATGGAAGCTCTGGGGGTCTCCCCTGCCGAGCTGGCAGCCCGGAAGGCTCCTTTTGAGGCCGAGGGCCACGTATTTCACGAATATGCCAGAAGCAGCGACCTTTCCACGCTGGTGGAAGAGGCCCGGGACGCCGACGCCATGATTCTGGCGAACATGCCCATGCCCGGAGAGGTGATCCGGGCCTGTCCCCGGCTGAAATTCATCGACGTGGCCTTTACCGGGGTGGATCACCTGGGGCTGGAGGCCGCCCGGGAGCGCGGGATCGTCGTCAGCAACGCCTCCGGCTACTCCAACGAGGCCGTAGCGGAGCTGGCCCTGGGAATGGTGCTCTCCGTGGCCCGGAACCTGCGGGCCGTGGAGGATCGCTGCCGCTGCGGCGGCACCAAGGAGGGCCTGGTGGGCTGGGAGATCAAGGGCAAGACCGTGGGCATCGTGGGTCTGGGCAAGGTCGGCAGCCGCAGCGCGGAGCTGTTTCACGCCTTCGGCGCCTCCGTTCTGGCCCACAGCCGCAGCGTCCACGCCGACGCGGCGGACTACGTGGAGCAGTGCTCCCTGGAGGAGCTGCTGCGGCGTTCGGATATCGTGGTGCTGCACTGCCCGCTGAACGAGTCCACCCGGAATCTCATAGACGCCCCGCAGCTTGCCATGATGAAGCCCTCCGCCATTCTGGTGAACGTGGCCCGGGGGCCGGTGGTCAACGAGACTGCCCTGACGGAGGCCCTGAGCCGGGGACTCATTGCCGGGGCCTGCCTGGACGTCTTCTCCCAGGAGCCGCCCCTGGACCCCCTCTCCCCTGCTCTGGCTGCCCCGAATACCCTGGTGACGCCCCACGTGGCCTTCGCCACCCGGGAATCCATGTCCCTGCGGGCTGAGATCGTGTTCGACAATCTGAGAAAATGGCTGAGCGGTACGCCGCAGAACGTGGTCTAAGGTTTTGAAATCGGGGTGAAGGCATGGAAACAATCAACGGCGAATGGTATATGAAGGGCTGTGCGGCCCATGACCCGAAGCGTCTGCGGACAGTGGAGGACGCAGCGGCGCTGATCCGGGAGATGGGCTTTCTGCCTCTGTTTTCCAACGACATTCCGGGCTTTTCCGTGGAGGAGCGGACCTGGGCCGGGGACTGGTGGACCGACGACCCCGCCCGGGATCCCTGGGCCTGGCGGCAAATCCTGGCCCGGCAGCCGGATCTGATCTACGGGAAATTCTTCGACCGCCGGGCGGGCTTTCTCTCGGCGGAATGGTTCCCGGTCTTTGCCAATTACCGCAGGAACGGCTATGACTTCGACACCCTCATAGACGAGGGGCTGGCCCCGCATCGGGCGCGGAAGCTGATGCAGCCCTTTCTGACGGACGGGATGCCCAACGACGCATCCCTGCATTCCTTCCGGCTGAAGGAGCTGGCGGGCTTCGGCAAGGGCGGGGAGAAAAACTTTGAGGGCGTGCTGACGGATCTGGAAATGCAGAGCTATCTCTGCATCGGTGACTTCCGCCAGCGGCTGAACAAGGCGGGAAACCCCTACGGCTGGCACATTGCCGTCATCGAGACCCCGGAACGCAAGCTGGGCTACGAGGCCTTCAGCGCCGCCTACCGGGAGACGCCGGAGGCCTCCTGGGCTGCTGTCAAGGCGCGAATCCGCGGTTTTTTCCCCGACGCGGCGGAAGCGCAGCTGCAAAAATGGCTGGGAAGAAAATGAATGCCGGAATTTGGCAGGCTCCATTTCTCTGAATCAAGAAATGGAGCCTGCCTGGTTTTTATGGAAAAGGATCGGCTTGGCCGGGGAGGAGACGGAGAACGGCCGGCAGATTGCCGGCACTACAGAAGAGGACGGCATTCCCTATTCCTTATTACTTATTACCTGATTAAGCCCAGGGGTCGTCCTTGGCGGGGGTGCGGATATCGGAGAGCAGCATCTGCTCCCAGAGCAGCCATTGCTCCCCTTTTTGCCGCAGGGTGATGGGACGGGGGTTGTCCGCGCCGTGGGATTGCAGTTGGAGCCGGGCATAGCCCTGGTTCTGATAGCTGTAGGGATCGTCCCGGACGATGAGGGTATAGGGCCGGGCAGGGCTGTAGTTGTTGGCGGGGGTCGCCCCCTCGAAGAAGGAATAGGGCTTGTAGCCCTTCCCTGCCAGCCGATCCCGCAGGAACTGGATCTCATAGTTGGACAGGGGGCGGGGTCCCTTGAGGGCATTGAGCATCTCGACGGCGGCGGCGGGATCTTCCTCATAGCGGCAGAGGACGGCCACCGTCAGGGCGGCGGTCATGAAGGGGTCGCTCATGGCGAACTCCGGCAGGGCCCGGAGCTCCTCCGCGTTCCGGGGCAATTCTTCAAAGACAAATCTGCGTTCCATATCTTGTTCCTCCTATTGCAGCGGCGCACATTGTGCGCCAAATTTTTTTATCCCAAGGCAATCTCCACAGCTTCCCGCAGATTTCTCACCCGCAGCAGCTGCAGACCCTTGGGGGCCGGGATGCTCTCCGTGCCATGGCGGGGGATCACGCAGCGGGTAAAGCCCAGGCGGGCCACCTCCGCCAGACGCAGCTCCAGATTGGAGACCACGCGAATCTCCCCGGTCAGACCGATCTCTCCGATGGCGGTCAGATCGTCCGCCACCGGCACGTCCCGGAAGCTGGAGGCGATGGCGATGGCCACCGGCAGATCCGAGCCGGGCTCGTCGATGCGCAGGCCGCCGATGACATTCAGAAACAGGTCGCAGTCCGAAAGCCGCAGACCGCCCCGCTTCTCCAGCACCGCCACCAGCAGGGCGGCCCGGTTGTAGTCGAAGCCGTCGGTGGTGCGGCGGGGCACGTTGAGAAAGCTCCGGGTCACCAGGGCCTGGACCTCCGCCAGCACCGGGCGGCTGCCCTCCATGGCGCAGGCCACGCAGGTGCCGGAGGCCCCCTTGGGCCGTCCGGCCAAGAGCACCTCCGAGGGATTGGAAATCTCCCGCAGGCCGGTGTCGATCATCTCAAAGACGCCGATCTCGTTGGTGGAGCCGAAGCGGTTTTTGGCCGCCCGCAGCAGACGGTAGGGGCCGTTGCGCTCTCCCTCAAAATAGAGGACGCAGTCCACCATGTGCTCCAGGACCTTGGGCCCGGCGATGGAGCCCTCCTTGTTGACGTGGCCCACCACAAACACCGTGGTGCCCGTCTGCTTGGAGAGCTGCAGCAGAGCCATGGTGCAGTCCTTCACCTGGGAGATGCCGCCGGGGGAGGTGCTGTTCTCCGGGGCGTACATGGTCTGGATGGAATCCACGATGAGAATATCCGGTTCCATGTCCCCGGCGGCCCGCAGCAGCTCGTCCATCTCCGTCTCGGCGTAGATCAGCAGATTTTCCGCGTCCACCCCCAGGCGCTCGGCCCGCATTTTCAGCTGGCTCTCGCTCTCCTCGCCGGAGACGTAGAGCACTTTCTGGCGCTTGCAGAGCTCCCGGCAGATTTGCAGCAGCAGCGTGGACTTGCCGATGCCGGGAGCGCCTCCAACAAGGACGAGAGAGCCCTTCACGGCGCCGCCGCCCAGCACCCGGTCCAGCTCGCCCATGCCGGTGAAAAAGCGCTGCTCGCTGCCGCTGACGATCTGAGACAGGCGCTTGGGCCGCCGCTGGCTGCGCTCCGCCGCCGGAACGGCCCGTCTGGCGGGCTTGGCCGGGGATTCCGTGTGCTCTGTCAGGGTATTCCAGGCCCCGCAGGCGGGGCATTTGCCCATCCATTGCAGGGTCTCGTTGCCGCAGTTGGTACAGTAAAATACGGTTTTTGTTTTCATGGGGTCTCCCCTCCCGCGGACGCTCATGAGCGCGCCGCGTCGCTGATCGCTTGTGTCAGTCCTGCCGCGATGGCCGCGGCCAGCTTTTTTTGATAGTCCGCCGTGCCCAACAGCTGCTCCTCCCGGGGATTGGACAGAAAGCCGCATTCCACCAGGGCCGCGGGACAGCTTACCTGGTTCAGCAGATAGACGCTGTCCGTCTGCTTGGCCTGCCGGTGATTGTCCGGGTCCAGCCGCTCCCCCAGAACGCGCTGCAGGGCTTCGGCCAGGGCCTTGCTCCGCGCCGAACCGGTATAGAAGACCTGGGCGCCCCGATAGCGGGCTTCGGGGAACGTGTTTTGATGGATGCTGATGAGTACGGCCCCCGGCGTCTCGTTCACCGCCCGGACGCGGTTTTTCAGATCGGATACCTTCTTCTCGGACACGGTAAGGGCCTCCGGGCTGTGGACGGAGACGTCCGTCTCCCGGGTCATCCGCACGGAGCAGCCCAGAAAGCGCAGCAGATCCCGCAGCCGCAGGCTGATCTCCAGGTTTCGCGCAGCTTCCTTTGTGCCGGACGGGGCCAGGGCGCCGCCGTCCTCGCCCCCGTGGCCGGGATCCACCACGATCACCGGCGCGCCGCCCGCTTCTGCCCCCGCCGTCACCGCGCTGAGCCTCCCGGCGACCCGGGAGAGTGCAACGGACAGCCCCACCGCCGCGGCCAGGGCCAGCAGATAGACCGGAAGCATCCGTTTGAAAATTGCCATGATACCACCTCGCGGAAGCCTATGGGCGCCGCGGCGGATTTATTCCAAGGACAGTATAGCACAAAAAGCGGCTTTTGCATAGAATAAGTTTGAAAACGGCAAAAAAAGTCGCTTTCGATCCTGCGTCTTATAGGAGGAATCCGAATGGATCAGCATGACAAGACCTGCTGCGGCCTTCTGCCCGCCAGCGCGCCGCTGGCCAATCCCTATGTTCCCTTCCAGCCCGAAAACCCGGCGCAGTACAGCGCCAAAACCGGACTGATCCGGGGCACCCTCTTCCCCTGCCTGGATCTGCCCTTACTGGGCATGGTCAACACCGAGGAAAAGCCCGACACCCTGCTCCACCAGCTTCAGGCCCTGGGCTTCGCCGTCCAGGAGCTGGGTCTGTATCTGGACACCCACCAAAACGACGCCGAGGCCACGGAGCTCTTCCGCCAGTATACGGAGCTCTATGAGACCGGAATGGCCCAGTATCAGCAGAGCTGCGGCCCGCTGTTCCAGAAGCAGGCTGTGGAGAACGGGGCCTATACCTGGAACAGCAAGCCCTGGCCCTGGGAATACCGCGCCAATCAGGAGGACTGAGTATGTTTGTCTATGAAAAGAAGCTCCAATACCCGGTGAAAATTGCGGCCGTCAACCCGAAGCTGGCCTCCGTGATCATCAGTCAATACGGCGGACCCGACGGGGAGCTTGGGGCCTCCCTGCGCTATCTGAGTCAGCGCTACTCCATGCCCTACCCGGAGCTGCGGGGGCTTTTGACGGACATCGGCACGGAGGAGCTGGGGCACCTGGAGATGATCGGCGCCATTGTGCACCAGCTGACCCGCAGGCTCAGCGAGGATCAGATCAAGGCCGACGGCTTTGCCCCCTACTTTGTGGATCACACTGCCGGCGTCTACCCCACCGCAGCCTCCGGCTTCCCCTGGACGGCGGCCTCCATGCAGGTGAAGGGGGATCCCATCGCGGATCTGACGGAGGATCTGGCCGCGGAGCAGAAGGCCCGGGTGACCTATGACAACATTCTCCGCCTGTCCGACGATCCCGACGTGAACGACGTGATCAAATTCCTGCGTGAGCGGGAGATCGTCCACTTCCAGCGCTTCGGCGAGGCCCTTCAGAATCTGCGGGAGCGGCTGAACCAGAAGAACGTGTATTATATGAACCCGGCTTTTGACCGGAGCTGAAGCCGTCTGAAAACGAATCCGGCCCGGGATACCCACGGTATCCCGGGCCCTTGCCCTATCGGTTCAGCAGCCAGACGCTCAGATTGAGATACAGGGCGAAGGCTGTCCAGAGCAGGTAGGGAATTTGCAGCCTTGCCGCGGGAAGATCCAAGCGCCGAAATCGCAGGAGCATCCAGATCACCAGGCCCAGCAGCAGGGCCAGAACGACCAGACCGCCGCCGTAGCTGCGCAGCTCGAAGAAGATGATGCTCCAGGCAAAGTTTACCGCCAGCTGGATCAGATAGACCTGAATCGCGTCGCTGCGCTCCTCGCTGTGGGCGGAGAGAACGACCCGGGCCATGCCGATGCCCATCAAGGCATAGAGGATGCCCCACACGATGGGAAACAGGATGGGCGGGGGCGACAGGGCCGGCTTGACGACCTGGCTTTTATAGAAGTCCATGCCGTCTCTGGTCAGTATGGCGGCGGCCACACCAACCGCTTCCGTCAGCAGGATCCAGAACAGATAGGTCCAAAGTCTACGATGCTTCATTTTATCACCCGCTGAGAGTATATCCGGAAGCGGGGAAAAATATAAGCGCCGCGCGGAAGAATTCTGAATCTTCCGCGCGGCGCACAGCTCAGACGGCCACAGGAGCCCTGTGATAGGTCTTTACGATCTGGGCCACCAAATCCTTGATCTCGGGGCTGTTTTCCTCACAGGCCGCGTAGAGCCTGTCAAGCTGCTTCATGAAGCTGTCCTCGTCGATTTCCAGGGGCTTGCCGATGTGGATCAGCGCGTTCTCCGTCGTGCGGAGTCCCTCCTCCTTCATCAGCATCTCCTCATAGAGCTTTTCGCCGGGCCGGAGGCCGGTATATTTGATCTGGATATCCACGTCCGGCTCAAAGCCGGACAGACGGATCATGTTCCGGGCCAGATCGTCGATGCGGACAGGCTCGCCCATATCCAGGACGAAAATCTCGCCGCGCCGGGCCAGGGCTCCGGCCTGGAGCACCAGGGACACCGCCTCGGGGATGGTCATGAAGTAGCGGATGATGTCCTTGTGGGTTACGGTGACGGGGCCGCCCTCGGCAATCTGCTTTTTGAACAGGGGGATCACGCTGCCGTTGCTGCCCAGGACGTTGCCGAAGCGCACCGCCACAAAGACCGTCTCGGAGCGGTTGGACATGGACTGCACGATCATCTCGCACATCCGCTTGCTGGCGCCCATAATGTTGGTGGGGTTGACGGCCTTGTCTGTGGAAATCAGCACAAACTTTTTGGCGTGATACTTGTCCGCGGCCTGGGCCACGTTCAGGGTGCCGAACACGTTGTTCTTGATGGCCTCGTTGGGGCTCTCCTCCATCAGCGGCACATGCTTATGGGCCGCGGCGTGGAACACCAGCTCCGGGTGATACTGGGAGAACACCATTTCCACCCGATCCTTATCCCGCACGGAGCCGATCAGCGTAGTGAGGTTCAGATCCTTGTACTGCCGCAGCAGCTCCTGCTGGATATCATAGGCGTTGTTCTCGTAGATGTCGAAGATGATGAGGCGCGCGGGCTTGTTTTTGGCGATCTGACGGCAGAGCTCGCTGCCGATGGAGCCGCCGCCCCCCGTCACCAGAACGGTCTTATCCTTGATGTAGGCGGAGATGCCGGACAGATCCACCTTCACGCTGTCCCGCCCCAGCAGATCCAGAACGTCCACGTCCCGCATCTTTTGCAGGGAGACCTCTCCGTTGGCCAGCTGGAAAATCGCGGGCAGGGTCTTGAGGCGGCATTTGGTCTGCTGGCAGAGCTGGAGGATTTCCCGCTTGTCCCTGGCGGAGGCGGTGGGAATGGCCAGCACGATCTCCTCGATCTTGTAGCGATCCACAATGGCCTTGATGTCAAAGCGGTTGCCCACGATCTTGACGCCCCGGAGATAGCTGCCCCGTTTGGTAAAATCGTCGTCCACGATGCAAACCACGTGGTTGGTGGACTTAACGCTGGTCTGGAACTCCCGCAGCACCATGGCCCCGGCGTTGCCGCCTCCCACCAGAAGGGTCCTGGTCTGCTTCGTCACAGCCTCCGGGTTAATCTTGGAGCGCAGCAGCCGATAGCTGATCCGGGAAAGACCCACAAAGGCAATCAGCAGAATCCCACTGATCAGCGGATAGCTCACCGGGAAAATGGAGGTGGCGGGAATCCAATTCACAATGAATTTCAGAAGGCTCACCAGAGCTCCCGCCAGGACAATGTGCATCAGCTCGTCCACGCTGGCGAATTGCCAGAGGCTGTTGTAGAGCTTGAAGGGAATAAAAACCAAGATGGTTACAAATGTGCTGATAACAGAATAATCGACAATATACGCCATGTAGGCCTTCCCCATCATGGCGGACCATTTGAAATCCACCAGCATCAGCAGGGCCAGAATGGACGATGCGTTTACCAGCAGCATATCCAGCACCACCAAAAAGGCGATGCGGATGGGCTTAGGATTGAAGCCGGTCTGCTTCTTCTTCATCTGTTCACTTCCTATTTCTCTTTCGTCAACGGACGTTTGCGGGAGAACAATCTTCTGAGCCGTCCGACGGCGTGGTAAATCCGCAGCAGCAGCCCTCTGCAGGGCAGCAGAAGCAGCCACAGACGGATCCAAAAGCGATATCGTGGATTTGACGCGGAAAGATCCCGCCCCTTGCGGCAGATCTCGCCCACCACGCCCAGAATCTGGTCCGGCCGGACGCCCCGTTCTGTTTTCCACTGGTGGTCGCCGCAGCAGCAATAGCTGCCGTCTGCCCGGACAGAAACAACGCGGTGCAGCACAAACTGCCCGCTGTCACGTTTGTAAAGCGGCAGATCGCCCCGCTTCAGAGGCTGCTCCGCCCGTATCAGGGTGACAAGATCCCGATCCGGGGCCAGAACCGGAAGATTGCTGGTGCCCGTGACCGGAAGTCTGACACTGCCGCCGGCCTCCAGGGTCTGCCGCAGAACCGGCTCCAGCTCAGCCAGAGAGATCTGACGTTTGGGGGCGGCGCCTCCCGCCGACTCAGTCATCCAGGCAGCCCGCTTCCCGGAGCGTGCCGACAAAGTCCTTCACGCTCTGCCGGGCCGTGGCCTCGTCCACCTCCGTGTAGTTTTCCAGAATGGCCGCGGTCAGCTGATCCTCGTCGGCCCCCTGCTCCAGGCGCTCCCACAGGAAGGCCCCGGTGTCGTTGAGGTTGATGATCCCGTTGAAGTCCAGAGTCCGCTTGCCCACGGAGACGACCACCTTGCAGCCCGCGATGGAGCGCATCATAAAACCGGATTTGATTTTCATTTGTATAACCTGCTTTCTTAAGCTTTCGGATGGAATTTGTTGTAGACGGATTTCAGATTCTGCTTGACAATCTGGGTGTAGATCTGGGTGGAGGAAATATCGCTGTGTCCCAGCATCTCCTGGATGGATTTCAGATCCGCGCCGTTTTCCAGCAGATGGGCGGCGAAGCTGTGCCGCAGGGTGTGGGGGGTGATGTCCTTCTGGATACCCGCCGTCTGCTGATAGTGCTTGATAATCTTCCAGAAGCCCTGGCGGGACATGCGCTCTCCCCCCAGATTGACGAAGAGGGCGGTCTCCGCGGGATCCGCGATCATGCTGGTGCGGATCTGGGTGATGTAGGTCTGCAGGGCCCGCACCGCGGCGGGGTACAGGGGAATCATCCGGGTTTTCCCGCCGCTGCTGCAGCGGATGAAGCCCGCGGGGATGTTGACGTCCTCCACGTTCAGAGAAATCAGCTCGCTCACCCGGATGCCCGTGGCATAGAGGAGCTCCAGCATTGCCTTGTCCCGGAAGCCCTTGGGATCGGTACACTGGGGCTGCTGCAGCAGCAGCTCCACCTCCCGTCCGCTCAGAATCTGGGGCAGCTTCTTCTCCGCCTTTGCCAGGTGGATGGACTTCACCGGATTGCTTTCCAGCTTGCCAAGGGTGATGAGGTAGCTGTAGAAGCCCTTGATGGAGGCCAGGCTCCTGGTAACGGTGGCGGAGGATTTTCCCTGGTTGGTAAGCCAAGCAAAATAGACCGTGGCCTGTTCGTTGGTAACCAACTCCAGACTGCAGCCGATATGATCGCAGACGTATTTATCAAATTGTCTCAGATCCCGTATGTAGGAAGCAACCGTATTCGCGGAGGCCTTTTTTACCTCCAGCAGGTAGCTCTGATACAGGGTGATTTGATCTGTCATAGTCTAACGCTCTTTCGTAATTTACTGTATGAAAAGCAAGGATTTGAGGCAGGCCGCCGCGGCGGCCAGAAGCAGCGCCGGCAGCAGAAGCCAGGTCTCGCTTTTCGCCTCCGCGGCCCCCCTGCACCAGACGGCGCCCAGGGAAATCCAGAACGGAAGCAGAAGCGCCGTATCCAGAAAGCAGAGCAGCCATCGGAAGCAGGCTCCGGCGCTCAGGGCGCAGAAGCAGCCCGCAAGGACCGCTCCCCGGAGAAAGAAAAGCGCGCGGATCAGATTCCCCCGTCCCAGCAAATACGCTGCCGACAGCAGCAGGGGGAAAAGGGCAATGTGGAAAAAGATCCCGAACCAGGACGGAAGCCGGGGCTGCGTTCCCAGACAAACGCCGGAATCCGGGCCGAACAGCGCGGCCCCCAGGGCCCCCGCCAGAGAGCCCGTCAGCAGGCAGAACAGAATCTGCCGCTGCTGGGGCTCCGCGTCGCGGAAATAACGGCTTGCCGACAGGATTTTTGCCATAAACGCTCCTTTCGTCACAGCGCGATGTTCGGAGCGAAAAGGCTTGTTTCGGCAAAAGGCGTTATTTTGACCATTACCATTCATTGGATGCTATGATAATATACACGAAATATGCTGACTTTTCAAGCCTTTTTCTCCAAACACACATTTTTTGTGAATTATTGACAGATATTATGTAAATAATGTTATGTTAACTTATGAACCCATCCAAGAGATGGTAGTTGCACAAGGCTTTCTACTACAATATATAGAAATCCCGCTCCGAAATCCCGGAAATTACAATATCGGCAATAAGCACAAATTCCCCAAGCTCCTCCGGGCGCTGCCCAGCACCGCGGCAAGCAGCGCGGCCAGAACCGCGATTGCGCAGACCGCGGCGGGCGTCGACCCCTCCCCACCCAGGAGCAGTCCCGGCAGCAGGACTCCCGCCGACATTATGGCCGCGCACATAAAGCTCCACTGCAGCTTTCGCCGCTCGGCGCCCCGCACCGTGATCCGGCAGGCCAGCATGACCGCCGCCCCGAAGGCAAGCTTTAGCGGCAGGCTGCCCCCCTCCGGCGCCAGGCTCCCCTTGGAGATCAGCGCCGCCAGGAGGCTCAGCAGCAGGGTAAACAGCACGACACCCGCCAGCAGCCCCGGCAGCAGGCCGCCTCGCAGGGCTCCCCTTCGGCTCCTGGTTCTCATACCAAATCGCATCCCATCGTCTCCCTTCTGCCCTATCCTATGGGGCTTTGCCCTCACGCATGCCCGGAAAATTTCATAATTTTTTCACAAACGTATTCCATTTTTCTGATATATCGTATATAATCAGAACGGAATCCATCAAACGGAGGTAGAACACGATGCGATACTGTGTACCGAAGCGCTTCAAGCTCGCTGTTCTCTATGCCCGGGACGATCCGCGTATATCCGATTTCCTGAACGCCGAACGCCAGGAGACGCTCTGCCGGGAATACTGCGAGAGCAACAAAATCGCCGTGCTGCGCAGTGTTCGGGTGCGCTGTGATTCCGCAACCTCTCTGGAGCTGATGAAAACCCTGCTTCTGACCCTGCCGCCGGAGGTGGACACGCTGCTGGCCGTGCGCTTCAGCGACTACTGCACCTATTTGCCGGATCTGGGCAGGCTCTGTCTGATGTATCAGTGCAGACAAATCTTCGTTCAGACCCTGGACAACCCCGGCCCCCTGTATCGGTATCTTCATTGCCTGCGCGTGGAGGATTTCGATCTGGCCGACGCACGCTACGAGGCCCTCAAACAGCAAAAATGAAGGCGCGGATCAGCTCCGCGCCTTCATTTTTGGCTTGATTCAGTTCAGCTCGTTCATCCACTGCTTGAGCAGGCTTATATAGCGCTCCGTGTCCTCCACAAAGCACATGTGGCGGCAGTCCCGGAACAGCTCCCAGCGGGCATTGGGGATCCGGTCATACATGGTTTTGGCGATGTAGGGGGTGCAAAGATCGTTGCCGCCGCTGATGATCAGCGCCGGCACCTCGATGCCGGAGAGCAGATCCGTCACGTCGAAGTCCTTCAGCGTGCCGGTGGGGGTAAACTCATTGGGACCCCAGCCCACCAGATAGCTCTCCTCCCCTTTCCGCTTCGGGCGGGTCAGGCATTCCGGCGCCTCCGGGCCGAAGGCTCCGGCGCAGTGCAGCTCCATATACCGCGCCTCCGCCTGCTTGTAGCGGAGGGAATCATAGCGATTGCGGGCCACGGCGGAGCGGATCGCCGCCTGCATGGACTCCGGCAGCTGCCGGATCATTCTGGCCTGCTCCTGCCCCCAGAGCCGGCTGGAGGGCAGGGTGCTGGAGAGCACGATGCCCTTGACGCCGCTGTGCTCATGGCGGCACATGTACTCCAAAAGCAGCATTCCGCCCCAGGACTGGCCCAGCAGGACGAGCTCCTCCAGCCCCAGGGCCCGGCGGACGGCCTTCAGCTCGCCGATCCAGGTCTCCATGGTCCAGAGCTCCGGATGGCCCTCCACCCAGGACGCTCCGCAGCCCAGCTGGTCATAGCTGATGAGCTGTCGTTCATCCTCCTCGGCCAGGCGGTCCAGCACCTCAAAATAGTTATGGGTGGATCCCGGCCCGCCGTGGAGCAGCAGCAGCGGGGGCTTTTTTCTGCGCACGGGTCCGGTAACCCGGTAATAGCTCCGATAGTCCAGATAGGAAATATGGCCTTCCTCGATCATGACGCCGACTCCTTTTGCGCGCACAGCTTGGGTAACATGATGAAAAAAAGAAAAAGCCGCAGCTGCGGCTTTTCTCTGGTGGAGACTGCTGGACTCGAACCAGTGACCTCCTGCGTGTGAAGCAGGCGCTCTAACCAGCTGAGCTAAGCCTCCGTACGCATGGTATTATATCACATAATTTTGAAAAATCAAGCAAAACTTTTCCGATTTTCAAAAAAACATGATTCTGCCGAATTTGAGAAAAGAGAGAAGCCGGAGGAAGGGGCTCGTCCCCTCCTCCGGCTTCCCGGCGAGCGGTCTGCTCAGCCCCAGCTGAGCAGGTCCTTCAGCCGGTAATAGCTCTCCGGAGCCCGGCTTTGGATGCTGCCGGAGCTGATGGAGATCAGCAGGCAGCTCAGCAGCGTCAGCAGCGCCGCGGCCAGGAGAAAGGCCAGCAGTCGCTTCCGGCCCCGGGGGCCGCAGTTCTCCAGCAGGCTCAGATACACAAAGGCGGCGGGCAGATACAGCAGCGCCAGGAAGTCAGCGGTATAGCGCCAGAGTATCCCGGCCATTTCCGTATCCGCGGCGAGGACGATCAGGCTCAAGCCCAGGGGCAGCAGGGTCAGCAGCCAGGCCCGCTTCCCCCGCAGGGCAGCCCTGGCCCGCCCCAGGCCTGACAGGGACCAGAGGAAGGGGCAGATCAGCAGCACGCCGCCGAACATGGGCTCCGCGACGGTCTTTCCCATATAGACCGGATTTGTGGCGGAGGGGAAAAAATAGGGGTATTGCAGCCGCAGATCCGGCGTCCGGAGCAGGTAGGCCCAGATCCCGTCGGGCAGCCGCGCCCAGTTCCAGCCCCGGTGGGGCATGTCGTTGGTGGTGAGATTGTAGTTGGCGCCGAAATCAAAGGGAGAGGCGAAGCGGACGGCGTTATAGTACATCAGCGGAAGCGCCACGGCAAGATAGGGCATGGTAAAGAGCAGCGCTCTGCCCAAAAGGGCCGCTCCCCGCTTCCGACGGATCAGAGGCAGGAAAATGGGCAGGGCCAGGGCGGAGAAAACCAAAAACTGGGGACGGCAGCCCGCCACCAGAGCGGCGCAGAGGCTGCCGGACAGGATCCGAAGGCCGATCCCGCCGGGACGCTTCCCCCGGGACGGCTCTCTGAAGCAGCATGCTTCGGCCTCCGCCGCGGGCAGGGGCGCGCCCTGCTCCAGGGCCCAGCGCCGGGCCGCGGAAAGCCACAGGGCCAGGGCGCAGAGGGCAAGGCCCAGGGCAAAATACGCCGGGACGAGGTAGAAGCTGGGCTCCAGGGCAAAGTACAGGACGCCGGTGGCATTGCCCAGCAGCAGGCAGAACAGCAGATAGACCGGAAAGGGCGTTTTGGGGAAATACCGCCGCACAACGGCACGCATACACAGGAAGGCGGAGAGAACCACGAAGAAGGCCGCCGCCGCTGCCAGGCACCAGGTGGGCAGATCCCCGCCTGTCAGCAAATGGTAAGGCAGGTAGGCCAGCAGCACCGGCACCACGCCGAAGTAGACGTAGAGATGTCCGTTATAATAGGCCGTGTCCCAGGGGGCGCTGAGCTGCTTCTCCTGAAACAGGGCGCGGCGGGCTGCGTAATCGTAGGGATTTTCCATCTGTCCCAGCAGCTCCAGCGCCGGGGCGTCCGTCTCGTCGTCTATCCAGGTTTTCCCCTCCGCCAGGGCCCGGGCCAGCCTGGCGTACTGCTGATGGTGACGCCACCTGGGCTCCTCCGGAATCTTCACCATGGAGCCGCTGCTCTTGGCCAGGGTAAAGAGCGTTCCCAGCTCCAGAAGCAACAGCAGCAGCACGCAGACGGCCTTCCCCCAGGGGCGCCGGTTCCAGACCCGGTTGTCATACAGGCCGGAGGAGGGCCGCAGCCCATACAGAAGCAGCAGCAGGACCCAAATCCCACAGATCCGGGGGACGGAAACCCGGAAGGGTATGCTGCCGTCGATCTCTGCGCAAAACAGCTTCACGCTGCTCCCCGCCTCGGGGGCCTCCGCCTGGATCCGCAGTCCGTAGATCTTTCCGTAGGAATTGATCCGGAAATAGGAGCCCTTATCGTGCTCCCCGGTGTAGGAAAGGCTGCCCGCCTTATAGTACTCCTTGTGTCCCTCGTCGGAAAGATAGACGGTGAGCTCCGTGGGCACGGTCTGCCCCTGGGCGCTGCGGACCTCCGCCAGCAGGTGGAGCCAGCGGAATTCCCGGTCCAGCTCATAGAAGCCGACGTAGGCGGGCTTCCCCTCCGCCATATTGTCGCTGACCGTGGGCTCCGGCAGGGCCGTCCATTCCTTGCCCAGGGTGAGCAGGGCCTTGCCGTTGAAAAGCAGCAGCTCGCAGAGCAGGGCCAGGACCAGAGCGGCCGCGATCAGCAGCCATTTTGTGCGGGCGATTCCCTTGAACATCGGACCGTCTCCTTTCCGTCTGAGCTTCGGTTTATCCGATTTCCACTTTATCATGACGGCTTGTCTTTGTCAATCGGAAATTCATCCTTGACAAACTGCGGAAAATGTGATATCTTAATTGAGCAAATTCGGAGAGATGTCCGAGCGGTTTAAGGAGCCGGTCTTGAAAACCGGTGACCCGGCAACGGGCCGTGGGTTCGAATCCCACTCTCTCCGCCAAATGAGCTTTCCGATTCATATCGTAATCATATTCGGAGTGGTACCCAAGAGGCCGAAGGGGCTCCCCTGCTAAGGGAGTAGGCGTCTAAAAAGCGCGCGAGAGTTCGAATCTCTCCCACTCCGCCAGCAAAAAACGTCTTTTGTCTACCGACAAAAGGCGTTTTTTGAACGATATGTTCCGCTCTCGCGGAACGTGATGTTTGCTTCGCAAGTGATGTGCACTTCGTGCGTGATGTGCGCCTTCGGCGCGTAAAAGCGGAACACATCACATCACTTTGCGGCACAGCCGCAATACATCACTGTTTGCAAAGAAAACTGCATCACTTGCGCTGTCGGCGCAAACATCACTTTACAATTCTGATCTCATTCTGCAGAACCGCCAAACAGAACCTTAAATCAAATTGACAAACCGGCGTTTGGAGGAGAACTATGCTTCAGGCGATTCACAAGATGATGCATGAAATCGATTCAAGGGCAGACGGGCATGTTTACGGCGCGTGGCTATACGGAAGTGTGGTATTGAATGACTTTCAGCAGGGATGGAGCGATATTGATTTTGTTACGCTGATTGACGGACCGATTTCCGAGAATCAGGCAGAAAAACTGCTGATGCTCAGGCAGAACATGCTTAAAGCAGAGCCGGATAACCCGTATTACCGCTCTTTCGAGGGCGTTATTGCCAATCTGTACGAATACTGCAGCCGATCCTTTCAAAGATTGGTCTATTGGGGAACGAGCGGGCAAAGGGTAACTGACCGATATAAACCGGACGTTTTCTCTTTGTTTGAACTTGCTAAGTACAGCAAGCCGATTTATGGAGACAAAGCGTGGATTCTTCCCGCGCCGGGCAGAGAAGAATTGATAAGCGCGGTGCGAGGGCATTATGACGCGATCCGAAAGTATGCCGTTCAAACAAACGAAAGCCTTTATTCGTGCGGATGGCTTCTGGATATCGCCCGGTGTATTTACACCCTGAGATTTGATGATGTTATTTCCAAAACACAAGCAGGATTTTGGGCGCTGGAGGAGCATCTTTTTTCGGATGATGCACCGCTGCGAAAAACGCTCGAAATCCGGAAAAACCCATCTTCCTTCAAAGACAGGGCGGATATCATACTTTGGCTGAAAGAATTGGGGCCGGTTGTACAGCTTTATGCAGATGTGCTGGAGCATGAGCTTCAGAATGCATAGATACCTGGATGCCGGGTTTCACCGGTACACTATTTTGTCTTTCTTTCTATGCTACCTCGAAAAATGTACGTTTGTACGCTCTTATACATGAAAAACCTCGTCTTTTGACGAGGTTTTTTCATTTATGAATGGATTGCGAAACAGTCGGGAGGGCAGCAGCTACGTCCGGATTCGTTGAGATTGTTCTTTATTTTAATGAATTTTGCCCAAATTCGGATTGACATTTCCATATAGATTTGTTAGAATAGAGCTATAGGTTGGACAGCTTTGATAAGTTGTCTGACATCTTACAAGGAGGACGCTTCTGTGAAAGAGTATTGGGTGCTGACGGGCAGCTTCGGCAGCGGCAAAAGCGAGTTGGTTTTGAACCTCGCGCTGGAAAAAGCGAAGAAGGGCCCCTGCACCGTGGTGGATCTGGACGTCATCAATCCCTACTTCCGGGTCAGCGAGCGCGGCGACGTGCTCTCCCCTGCCGGTGTGGAGCTGATTATGCCCCCCTTCGCCCTGGAGAAGATCGAGATCATGTCCCTCTCCGCCCGGGTTTATTCCGCCTTCGCCCCCGGCGAGGGCACGGTGATCTTTGACATCGGCGGCGACGACGTGGGCTCCATCGCCCTGGGGCAGTACAAGCCCCGCTTCGCGCAGATTCCCCCGGACAAGGTCAAGGTTCTTTTTGTGGTGAATCCCCTGCGGCCCACCGCCGCGGATTTGGAGAGCGCCCTGGACACTCTGTACAAGATCCAGTACGTCTCCCGCATGGACATCACCGGCATCGTCAACAACGCCAATCTGGCGGGAGAAACGGAGCTGAGCCATCTGCTGCAGGGCTACGAGCTGGTCAAGGCCCTCTCCCGCGAGACCGGGATCCCCGTCTGGGGCACCTGCGGCACGCCGGAGGTTTTGCGTTCCTTTGAGGAATATGCAAAGGCCCACGACCTGGATCCGGCTTATATCGGCAAGTATCAACCCATCGAAATCATGATGCACAGAAGCTGGGACAAATTCCTGAAGGAAGGGCTGTAACAAGCTCCCATGCAAATGATCGGCGGACAAGCAAGGCTTGTCCCTACACCCTTATCCCACCCTGATCTCGGATCCTTGATCCCTGATCCCTGTCAAGTCGTTTTATTGGTCTCGTCAACCAATTCAAACAATAAACGAAAGCGAGGAAATGCCATGACTAAAGTCATCATCCAAGAGGACGTCTGCAAGAGCTGCGGCCTTTGCGTGCGTCTGTGTCCCAAGGGCGTGCTGGCACCCCAGACGAGCCATCTGAACGTAAAGGGTTACTACCCGGTTGAGGTGGCCCATCCGGAGGAATGCATCGGCTGCCTGTCCTGCGCAATGACCTGCCCGGACGTTGCCATCATCATCGAGAAATAAGGAGGAACCGTGTATGGCTAAGAAACTGATGAAGGGTTGCGAGGCCATTGCCGAAGCCGCAATCCAGGCGGGCTGCCGCTTTTTCTTCGGCTATCCCATCACCCCGCAGAACGATATTCCCGAGTACATGTCCCGCCGGATGCCCCAGGTAGGCGGCTGCTTCCTGCAGGCCGAATCTGAGCTGGCGGCCATCAACATGGTCTACGGCGCGGGCGGCGCCGGCGCCAGAGCCATGACCTCCTCTTCCTCCCCCGGAATCTCCCTGAAGCAGGAAGGCATTTCCACCTGCGCTGCCGCGGAGGTCCCCTGCGTTATCGTCAACATGATGCGCGGCGGCCCCGGCCTCGGCAATATCCAGGCCTCCCAGGGCGACTACTTCCAGGCCACCAAGGGCGGCGGCCACGGCGATTACCACTGCGTGGTCTACGCCCCCTCTTCCATCCAGGAGACCTGTGATCTGATGCCCAAGGCCTTTGACACCGCCGACAAGTACCGCACCCCCGTCATCATCCTGGCGGACGGCCTCATCGGCCAGATGATGGAGCCTGTGGAGCTGAAGATGAACGACAATCCCACCATGCCCGATAAGCCCTGGGCCTGCCAGGGCTGGGATCCCAAGGGGGACCGTCCCCGGGCCGTCATCAACTCCCTGTACATCGAGACCGAGGTGCTGGACGACCTGATGACCCGGCTCAACGCCCGCTATGACGAGATTCGCAAGAACGAGGTCATGGTGGAAACCTACAAGGCCGAGGGCGCCGAGTTCATGCTCTGTGCCTACGGCACCGTGGCCCGCGTCTGCAAGGCTGCCGTCCGCATTCTGGCGGAAAAAGGCGTCAAGTGCGGCCTGGTGCGGCCCATCACCCTGTGGCCCTTCCCCAGCAAGGAGGTCCACGACGTCATTGCCCAGGACTCCGTCCAGGGGGCGCTGACGGTGGAAATCTCCAACGGCCAGATGGTGGAGGACATTCGCCTGGCCGTCAACGGCGAGAAGCCCGTGGAATTCATGGGCAAGGGCGGCAGCATCATTCCCACCGCGGAAGAGATTGCTGAGCGCGTTATGAAGATCATGAGGAGGGCATAAGAATGGCAGTTGTGTTTCAGAAAACTCCCGTCCTGACGGACGTTCCCTTCCACTACTGCCCCGGCTGCGGTCACGGCATCGTGCACCGCCTGGTGGCCGAGGTCATTGAGGAGCTGGGCATTCAGGAAAAGAGCGCCGGTGTGGCCCCTGTCGGCTGCGCGGTGTTCATGTACAACTATATGAACGTGGATATGTACGAGGCTGCCCACGGCCGCGCCCCCGCTGTTGCCACCGGCTTCAAGCGGGTCCACCCCGATAAGTACATCTTCACCTATCAGGGCGACGGCGACCTGGCCTCCATCGGCACCGCGGAGATCGTCCACGCCGCCCACCGGGGCGAGAAGATCACCACCATCTTCATCAACAACGCCATCTACGGCATGACCGGCGGCCAGATGGCCCCCACCACCCTGGTGGGCCAGGTCACCACCACCTCCCCCTACGGACGCCAGAAGGAGCACTGCGGCGAGCCCATCCGCATCGCGGAGATGCTCTCCACCATCAACGGCTCTGCCTACATCGCCCGCTGCGCGCTGAACAACGCGGCCAACATCCGCAAGACCAAGGCCGCCATCAAGAAGGCCTTCCAGTGCCAGATCGAGGGCAAGGGCTTCTCCCTGGTGGAGGTCCTGTCTCCCTGCCCCACCAACTGGGGCAAGTCTCCTGCCGAGGCCATGGACTGGCTGCAGGACAACATGATCCCCTACTATCCTCTGGGCACTTTTAAGGAGGTATAAGTTATGGTTGAAAGAAATATTTTCGCGGGCTTTGGCGGCCAGGGCGTTCTGCTTATGGGTCAGCTGTTGGCGGCTGCCGGCATGAAGGAGGGCAAGAACACCTCCTGGATCCCCTCCTACGGTCCCGAAATGCGCGGCGGCACGGCGAACTGCTCCGTCATGCTCTCCGAGGAGGAAATCGACTCTCCCCTGGTCACCCGGCCCACCTCGCTGATCGTCATGAACCGCCCCTCTCTGGAGAAGTTTGAGGACTCTGTCGTTCCCGGCGGCTCCATCTTCGTCAACAGCTCCATGATCGACATCAAGGTCAAGCGCACCGACGTGAACGCCTACTACGTCCCCTGCACCGAGATCGCCACCGAGCTGGGCAACCCCAAGGTCTCCAACATGATTATGCTGGGCGCCTACATCGGCAAGTCCAAGTGCGTGGACATCGAGACCGTTCTCGAGGCCCTGCTGGAGAAGCTGGGCGAGCGCAAGGCCAAGCTGATCCCTCTGAACCGCGAGGCTCTGAAGCGCGGCGCGAGCTGCATCGAATAAAGTAGGAGGGACGCTTATGCCCCAATTCATTACGCCTGCCGAGGCTGTCAAGCTGATCCGGGACGGAGACACGCTGATCTATAACAATTTCCTGGGGATGTACAACTGCGAGCAGCTTTCCGCCGCGCTCAACGAGCGCTTCCGCGCCGAGGGCCATCCCAAGGAGCTGACCATCTACTGCACCGCCGGTCTCGGCGGCTGGGCGCCCAATACGGTCTGCGAGCAGATCGTCACTCTGGGCGCCGTGAAAAAGCTCTATCTCAGCCACTACGCCTCCATGCCCGTCACCGCCCAGATGGTGCTGGACAACCAGATTGAGGCTTACAACCTGCCCTTTGGCGTCATGTCCCACGCGGTCCGCGCCGCGGCCGCCGGTCACGACTTCGTGATCTCCGACGCCGGCCTCAACCTCTTCGTAGACCCAAAGTACAAGGGCTATCAGCTCAATGAGCGGTCGAAAGAAGAGCTGGTGGAGGAGATCTGGATCAACGGAAAGCGCCACCTGAAATACGATGTTCCCAAGCCCGACGTCGCCCTGATCAAGGCCAGCAGCGTGGATTCCCGCGGCAATATTTCTATGGAAAACGAGCCCGTCATCGGCGATCCCCTTTCCATTGCCCAAGCTACCAAGCGCCGCGGCGGAATCGTGATCGTCCAGGTGGAAAAGGTGCTGGAGACGCCGCGCCGTCCCATTGAGATTTCCATCCCCGCGGTGCTGGTGGACTACGTCTGCGTGACCCCGGAGCAGACCCAGATCCAGGGCATCCCCGGCTCCGATCCCAAGTTTGCCGGCGACGTTCCCATGAGCGACGAGGCGCTGGTAGAATACGCCAAGGGCCACGCATCCTCCAACCCCAAGGACTTCGCCAAGCGGCTCATCGCCATGCGGGCAGCCCGGGAGCTGAAGGAGGGCGACGTGGTGAACATTGGCGTCGGCGCGCCGGAATTCGTGGCGGTGGAGGCCGCCCGGACCGGCATGCTCCCCAAGGTGGCGCTCACGGTGGAGGCCGGCTCCATGAAGGGCCTTCCCATGGGCGGCCTGGCCTTCGGCGCAGCCATGGGCACCCACGCAGTCTGCACCACCGCCGAGCAGTTTGACCTCTATGACGGCGGCGGCCTGGATATCTGCTTCATCGGCGCACTGGAGGTCGACGCGGAGGGAAATGTCAACGGCCACTACAACCCCAAGAAGCTTTCCGGCATCGGCGGCTTCATCAATATCACCCAGTTCACCCACCGCGTCGTGTTCTGCACCACCTTCTCCGCCGGCGGTCTGGAAATCACTCGGGACGAGAACGGCCTGCACATTGTAAAGGAGGGCAAATTCCTGAAGTTCGCGCCTCAGGTTACGGCTCTCAGCTTCTCCGCGCAAAACGCCCATGAGAACAAGCAGGAGATCACCTACGTCACGGAGCGCTGCGTGTTTAAGCTGGGCGAAAAGGGCCTGGTCCTCACCGAGGTCGCCAAGGGGATCGACGTGAAGAAGGACATTCTCGACCTCCTTCCCTTCTCCGTCGAGGTTGCAGAGGACCTGAAGGAAATGGAGTTCTGAAATATTATGAAACTATGAAACTATGAAAATATGAAAATATTGAGGTGTCGCTTCACGACGGATTTTTATCCATTTTTCAATTCGGAGAATTGAAAAATACTACAATAGTTTCATAGTTTAATATTTTAATAGTTTCATCAACTCCAAAGGAGGTGAACCCTATGCCCTACGCCGCCAACGCGCTGTCCGTCAAAATCGCGGATCAGCTGACGGATATGATCGCCAAGCGCCGCTTCCAGCCCGGCGACAAGCTTCCCAACGAGCTGGATCTGGCAGAGGAGCTGCAGGTCAGCCGGACCACGCTGCGGGAGGCGCTGCGAATTCTTAGCACCCGCGGACTCGTGGAGGCGCGGCGCGGCATCGGCACCTTCGTCACCGAAAGCAAGAGCATCCACGCGGATTACGACGTGCTGAAAATCCAGAACACCAACGTCACCACCAAGGAACTCTATGAGATGCGCCTGATGTTTGAGCCCCAGGCCGCCTATTACGCGGCCCTTCGGGCCGGCGACGAGGAGCTGGAAACGATCTTTCGCTACGGGGAGCTGGACGAGCAGATGATTCTGCGGCGCGATCCGCTCTGGGACGAAAGCGAGCAGAAATTCCACAACTCCATTGCCTCCGCCACGCACAATCAATTTATCACCGCCCTGCTGCCGATTTTCAATCGGGCGATCCACCAGGGCATCATCCTGGCGAACGAGTCGCCGGAGGTCTCGGAAATGACCCTCCACGACCATCGGGTTCTGATGAACTACCTGCGGGACCGCAACCCGGAGGGCGCCAAGACGGCAATGTACCTCCATATCATCAACACCATGCGGGCCTTCCACATCCCGCTGGACTGAAGCAGCGCACAGGGGACGGTTCCCTGTGCCGGCGCACCTTCCAAAACGTAAATCGCATCATGCACAGAGAACCGTCCCATGTGCCCAACGAAAAAGGAGAATCATCGTGAAAGGTCTTACCATTATCAAAACCGAGCATCCCAAGGAAAAGCCTGCCAAGGGCACGAAGCTGGGCTTCGGCTCCGTCTTCACCGACCACATGCTGCTGATGGACTACACCCGCGGCATCGGCTGGCATGACGCCCGCATCGTCCCCTACGGCCCCATTTCTCTGAGCCCCGCCGCCACCTGCTTCCATTACGCCCAGGAGACCTTCGAGGGCATGAAGGCCTACCGCGCCGAGGACGGCCGCATTCTGCTGTTCCGGCCCGAGGAGAACTTCAAGCGTCTGAACCTCTCCAACGAGCGTCTGTGCATCCCCGAGCTGGACGTGGACTTCTGCATCGAGAGCCTGAAGGAGCTGGTGCTGCTGGATAAGGAATGGATCCCCGAGGACAAGGAAGCCTCCCTGTACATCCGTCCCTTTGTCATCGGCAACGAGGCCAAGCTGGGCGTCAAGGAAGCCGACAGCTATATCTACTGCGTGCTGCTCTCCCCCTCCGGCGCCTATTATGAGAACGGCCTGAAGCCCGTCCCCATCTACGTCGAGGAAAACTACGTACGCGCGGTCCGCGGCGGCACCGGCTTTGCCAAGACCGGCGGCAACTACGCCTCCTCCATGAAGGCCCAGTCCATCGCCCATGAGAAGGGCTACTCCCAGGTGCTTTGGCTGGACGGCGTGGAGAAGAAGTACGTGGGCGAGGTCGGCGCGATGAACATCTTCTTCGTCATCGACGGCGAGGTCATCACCCCCGAGCTGGACGGCTCCATCCTCTCCGGCATCACCCGGAAGTCCATGATCCACATTCTGCGGGAGAAGGGCTACAAGGTCACCGAACGGAAGATCGCCATCCAGGAAATCGCGGACGCCTACGACGCCGGAAAGCTCCAGGAGGTCTTCGGCACCGGTACCGCCGCCGTCATCTCCCCCGTGGGTCAGCTGGAATGGGGCGATAAGGTCATGAAGATCAACAACGGCGAGATCGGCAGCATTTCACTCTACGCCTACAAGACCCTCACCGACATCCAGTGGGGCCGGGCCAAGGGTCCCGAGGGCTGGTCCGTCGAGATCGGTCACGAATAATTTAACAGAATAAAGCAGCGGGGAGAGGCGGCCGCCTCTCCCCGTTTTCGCTGCGCAAATTTATTTCTGCAGCGTCTCGACCTTGATTAAGTTGGAATTGCCGCTGGCGCCGTTGGTGATACCGCCGGTGATCACGACGGTATCTCCCTTTTTCGCCAGTCCTGTCTGCCGCGCCACCAGGCTGGCATGGTAGAACAGCACGTCGGTGGAGTTGAATTCGTCCGCCATAACCGGGACCACGTTCCAGCTCATGGCCAGCTTGCGGAAGGCCTTTTCGCTGGAGGTCATGCCGATGATGGGCATGGGAGGCCGGAAACGGGCCACCAGACGGCCCATCAGACCCGTGAGCGTCGTGGCCACGATGCAGGTGGCCTTGGTGTCGATGGCCAGCTGGCAGGCAGAATGGGAGAGAGCGTCGGTGTTGTTTTTCAGCACGAAGGGCTGTTGGGCGAAGCGCTCCACGTAGTCGATGTGCTTTTCCGCCTCCTCGGCAATGCTGGCCATGGCCTGGACCGCCTCCACGGGGTATTTGCCAGCGGCGGTCTCGCCGGAGAGCATCAGCGCGCTGGTGCCGTCAAAGACCGCGTTGGCTACGTCGGAGATCTCGGCGCGGGTGGGCCGGGGCTTGGAAATCATGGATTCCAGCATTTCGGTGGCGGTGATGGCCAGACCGCCGCGGAGCCGGCACATGGTAATGAGCTGCTTCTGAATGGCCGGCAGCTCCACGTAGGGGATTTCCACGCCCAGGTCGCCGCGGGCCACCATCAGGCCCTCGCAGTAATTCAGAATCTCCTGGGCGTTGTCTACGCCGGAGCGGTTCTCCAGCTTTGCAATGATGCCGATGTCCTTGCCGCCGTTGGCATCCAGAAAGGCTCTGGCGTCCAGAATGTCCTGGGGCGTGGAGACGAAGGAGCAGGCAACGAAATCCACCTCCTGCTCGATGCCGAAGAGCAGATCGGCCTTGTCATTCTCTGAGAGGAACACCTGATTGAGCACCTTGTCCGGGAAGCTCATGCTCTTGCGGTCGGAGAGATCGCCGCCGATCAGGGTGCGGCAGATCAAATCTGTGTCGGTCTTTGCCTCCACCTGAAATTTCACAAGCCCGTCGTTCACCAGGATGATATCCCCTGTCTCCATGTCGTTTGCCAGGCCCTTATAGGAGACGCTGACGCGGCTTTCGTCGCCCTCGACCTCGTTCACGGTAAAGGTAAAGGTCGCGCCGTCCTCGACGTGGACCCGGTGATTGGCAAAGGTGCGGATCCGATATTCCGGACCCTTGGTATCCAGCATAATGGGCAGCGGAACCTGCAGCGTTTCCCGGACTTTCCGGATGAGTTCGATGCGCTGCAGGTGTTCTGCGTGCGTTCCGTGCGAGAAATTCAATCGAGCGACGTTCATTCCGGCCTGAACCATGCGGGTCAGCGTCTGCTCGTCTGAGCAGGAAGGGCCGATGGTGCAGATGATCTTCGAGCGCTTCATGTAAATCCATCCTTTCTGAATCTTGATCTGCGCGTGTGTCCTGATTTGATTGTACCATCCCCCGCTTCCCTTGTCAACCGCCGGAGATTTCAATTTGAGAACTGACTGTTGTAGAGATTGGCATAGAAGCCGCCGGCAGCCAGCAGGCTATCGTGGTTTCCGACTTCGATAACGCGGCCGTCCTTCATCACCAGGATCACGTCGGCCTCCCGGATCGTGGAAAGCCGATGGGCGACGATGAAGCTGGTCCGGCCCTGCATCATGTTTGCGAAGGCCTTTTGGATCTTGATCTCCGTGCGGGTGTCGATGGAGGAGGTGGCCTCGTCCAGAATCAGCATGGGCGGAAGGCAAAGCATAATCCGGGCGATGCAAAGCAGCTGCTTCTGTCCCTGGGAGAGCATCCCGCCGTCCTCGCTGATATAGGTGTCGTAGCCCTGGGGCAGCAGACGGATGAAGCTGTGGGCGTGAGCGGCTCGACAGGCGGCCTCTACCTCCGCGTCGGTGGCGTCGGGCTTGCCCAGGGTCAGGTTCTCCCGGATGGTGCCGGAGCGAAGCCAGGTGTCCTGGAGGACCATACCGTAGCCGCTGCGCAGCGCGGCCCGGGTCATGTCCCGAATATCGGTCCCGTCCACCCGGATGGCCCCGCCGTCCACGTCGTAGAAGCGCATGAGAAGATTGATTAACGTGGTCTTTCCGCAGCCGGTGGGGCCGACGATCGCAATGCGCTGACCGGGCTGGGCGGTGATGGAAAGCTTTTCGATCAGGGATTTGGATTTGTCATAGGAGAAGGACACGTCGTCCAGACTGACCTCGCCGCGGATAGACGAGCTGCCCGTACTGTCATTCTGAGCGGCGCGCAGCGGAGTCGAAGAATCCGCTCCCCCGTCCCCTGCTGCCGCTTGCCTGCCGCCCGCCGTCGTATCGCAGGCGCGGGCTGCGGATTCTTCGCTGCGATCAGAATGACAGTGATCCGGTGTTTCCGCAGGCTCGTCCATCAAGGCAAAAATCCGGCCGGCACAGGCCAGGGCGTTCTGGAACTCCGTCACCACGCCGCTGATCTCGTTGAAGGGCTTCGTGTACTGGTTGGCGTAGGCCAGCAGAGCCGACAGACTGCCGACGGTAAAGGCCGCCGTCGTCCCGGCGGTGGAGACGCAGAGCAGGGCGCCGGTCAGCACCACCGCGGCATAGACAACGGAGTTGACGAAGCGGGTGCAGGGATTGGTCAGCGAGGAGAAGAAAATGGCCTTAAGGGAGGTCTTTTCAAGCCGTCCGTTGATGGCGTCGAAGTCCGCCACGCTTCTCCCCTCCCGGCCAAAGGCCTTGACCACCTTCTGACTGCCCAGCAGCTCGTCCACGAAGGCGGTCTGCTCTGCCCTGGTCTTGCTCTGCTCCAGGAAGTAGCTGTGGGTGTGGGAGGCGATAAACTTTGCCACAACGAAGCTCAGAGGCGTCAGGACGATGACGATCAGGGCAATCAGCGGCTTGATGGAGAGCATGAAGCCAAGAGTCCCCAGAATCGTAACGATACCGGTAAAGAGCTGGGTGAAGCCCAGCAGCAGACCGTCTGCAAACTGGTCCACGTCGGTGATGATCTGGCTGACGATGGAGCCCACGCTTTGCTTGTCCAGGTAGGAGAGCGGAAGCCGCTGTAAATGTCGGAAGGCTCGGTTGCGGACGTCCCGGACAACGTCATAGGTGACCCGGTTGTTGATGACGCTGACCAGCCACTGAACCAGGGCCGTCAGCACCGCGAAGAGGGCGATGGTCAGCAGGAGCTTCCACACCGCGTCGAAGTCCACCTGCCGAGGGCCGAGGATGTGGTCAATGGCCCGCCCCACCAGCACGGGAATATAAAGGGTCAGCGCCACCGTGGCGGCGGAGAACAGAATCGACAGCAGGATCAGCCAGCGGTAGGGCCGCAAGGCCTTCAGAACCCGCTTCATCGTTCCGCCGTTCCGCCGGGCAGCGGGGGCTGCCGAACGTCCGGAGCCCGGATCCTGGATTTTGGATCCCTGCTTCATACCGCCGCCTCCTTTCGGAACTGGGACTCGTGGATTTCCCGGTAGACGGGGCAGGTCTCCAGCAGCTGCTCGTGGGTGCCGAGACCCACAAGCTTTCCCTCGTCCAGCACCACGATCTGATCCGCGTGCCGCACGGCGGAGGTCCGCTGGGCCACGAAAAAGATCGTGGGGGAGTAGTCCAGGGCCCGCAGGGCCTTCCGCAGGGCCGCGTCGGTGGCAAAGTCCAGGGCGGAGGAGCTGTCGTCGAGAATCAGAATTTCCGGCTTCCGGACCAGCGCCCGGGCAATGGTGAGCCGCTGACGCTGTCCGCCGGAGAGGTTTCGCCCGAACTGTTCGATTTCCCCGTCCAGACCGCCCTTGGCGGCCACCACCTCCAGGGCCTGGGCAGCGCGCACAGCCTCCATCAGCGCTTCGTCAGAGACCGGAAGAGCGGATGGCAGCGCGCCATCCCTGCCGGGCGCGCCCCAGAGAAGGTTTTCCCGGATCGTTCCTTTGAACAGGACGGCCTTTTGGGGGACGACGCCGATCTTCTGCCGCAGTGCTGCGGGCTCCATGGCGCGCACGTCGATCCCGTCCACCAGCACCCGGCCGGACGTGGCCTCGTAGAATCGGGGAATCAGATTTACGAAGCTGGATTTGCCGCTGCCGGTGCCGCCGATGACGCCGATCACCTGGCCAGGCCGGACCCGGAGCGTCACTTGCTCCAGCGCCTCCCCTGCCGCGCCTTGATAGCGCAGGGCTGCGTGGTCAAACTCCACCCGCAGGGCGGGATCGCCGCCGGGCAGCTCCGCGTGAACGCGCTCTTCGTCCGAAATGTCTAAAATATTCTGAATCCGCTTGCCGCAGGCCAGGGATTTCGTAATATTGATGATGAGATTGGCCAGCTTAATCAGCTCCACCAAAATCTGAGACATATAGTTGTAAAGGGCCACCACCGCGCCCTGGGTCAAAATGCCGGCGTTGACCCGGATCGCACCGGTGCGGATCAGCAGAATCACCGCCAGGTTGACGATGATATAGGTCAGCGGATTCATGAGGGAGGACACCCGCCCGACCCGCTGCTGCGCGGCAGTCAGGACCTCGTTCTGCGTTTCAAAGCTCCGGCACTCGGCCTCCTCCTTGCGGAAGGCCCGCAGCACCCGGACGCCGTTCAGATTTTCCCGCGTTATGGCCAGCACCTTATCCAGCCGCTCCTGGACCCGCTTATACATGGGCATGGTCAGCAGCATGACGCCGAAAACCACCAGAGCCAGCACCGGTATAGCCGCCACGAACCAGAGAGCCGCCGTCGTATCGATGGTGAAGGCCATGACCATGGCCCCGAAGACCACAAAGGGCGAACGCAGCAGCAGACGAAGCGTCAGATTGAGTCCGGTCTGCACCTGATTCATATCGGAGCTCATGCGGGTGATCAGTGTGGGAATTCCGATGCGGTCCAGGGTGGCGTAGGGAAAGCGCTGGACCTGGGCGTAGAGCGCGTGGCGCAGCCGCGTCACGAAGCCCACCGCCGCCCGGGCGGAGAAGTATTGGGCCGTGACCGAAAAGACCAGCCCCAGCAGGCCCAGGCCGGCCAGTAGCAGACTCATGCGCATGATATAGCCATTATCGGATCCGCCGATGCCCCGGTCGATCACCGCGGCCACGATCAGCGGCACGAAGAGCTCCAGCGTCGCCTCGGCCAGCTTCAGCAGCGGACCCAGGACGCATTCCTTCCGATAAGGTTTCAGATAAGAAAACAGTTTTCGCATAGAGGCCTCCTGCTTTCAGGGATTTATGAATAATTCTATTATAACAGAAAACCAGCAAGAATCAATGCCGAGTTTGGATTGACAAGAAATACCGTATCGCTTATAATACGGGTGATATTCTGAAATCAAACGGCGTCAGGAGGTAACACGATGGACCAGCGGGTACGCTTTGAAATGCTTGTGGGCAAGGAAGGACTGGAAAAGCTGCGCAGGGCCAGGGTGGCCGTGTTTGGTCTGGGCGGCGTGGGCGGATACGTTGCGGAGGCCCTGGCCCGGGCCGGGATCGGGACTCTGGATCTGATCGACAACGACCGGGTGGCCCTCTCCAATCTCAACCGGCAGATCATCGCCCTGCACAGCACCGTGGGGCAGACCAAGGTGGAGGCCGCGGCGGCCCGGATCCGGGACGTTGATCCCGAAATCACGCTGAATCTTTATCAGTGCTTCTATCTCCCGGAGACGCGGGATCAGTTCGATTTTACGGCCTACGACTACGTGGCGGACTGTATCGACACGGTGACGGGAAAGCTGGACCTGGTGATGCAGTGCCGGGCCGCCGGGACGCCCATCATCTGCGCCCTGGGCACCGGAAATAAGCTGGACCCCGCCCGGCTGGAGCTGGCCGACATCTCTGAGACCGCCGTCTGCCCCCTGGCCCGGATCATGCGCAAGGAGCTGCGCCGCCGGGGCGTGGAGCATTTACAGGTGGTCTACTCCCGGGAGGAGCCCAGGCCCCCCCTATTTCAGCCTGGCCCGGAATCTGCGGAGCCTGTCGAGGGTGCGAAGACCGCGGAGGCCGCCGCGAGCCCGGAGGCTTATGGGAACAAGCGCCGCTCCGTTCCCGGCAGCTCCCCCTTCGTCCCCCCCGCCGCGGGCCTGCTGATCGCCTCGGCGGTGGTGCGGGATTTGTTGAACAAAAAGAAAGCGCCGTAGGGGCGCTCATTGAGCGCCCGCCGTTCCCCTCGTTGTCATTCTGAGCGGAGCGCAGCGAAGTCGAAGAATCCGCCTCCCCCGCCTCCAAGCCTTCCCCTTGCGGGGAAGCTGCCTCGCTCCGCGAGGCGGATGAGGTGGCCTCCGTCCTGTCTTTCTGAGCCGCAGGCGAAGAATCCGTCTCCCCCGTCTCCTTCCCGATCCAATCCTCGCCCCAGGAATCGCCCGCGTCCGCAACGGAAAACATCTGCTTGACATTTTCGCCTTCGTCGTCTACAATAAATTAGACCGAGGAGAACGCGAAGTATGAGCAATGGCTTCTTCTGAAGCAAATTGCGTCGCGGTAACTCGGTTTTATTATTTTTTTCAAGTTCCCCTTACGGGCGGTATTCTGCCGTCCGGTTCGCTGCAGAAGAAAAATCATCCACAGGACGATCCAACCGGGTGGAGAGAACGGATTTTCCTGCGGCAAATTGTCCGCCCATGGCGGACCGGGCGATCAATGATCGCCCCTACGGCGTGCTTGCTTTGTGATGCCGATTATTTGAAATAAGCATTGACATTTTCACTGTTTTCATGTATTATATTCACGTATCCTGACATGAGGGAGCAATCCCGGGGGAAAGGTGCGATAACGGGAACAGTATGACCGCGTTCGCACGCGGTCATTTTTTGTTTTACAAAACACTGAAATCATTGATATGGAGGTTCACTATGGAAACCAGAGTCGCTGTCATCAGCATCATCGTGGAAAACAACGAGACCGTGGAGAAGCTCAACGCCCTGCTCCACGACTACGGCCAGATCATCATCGGACGGATGGGCATCCCCTACCGGCCCCGCGGCATCAACATCATCAGCATCGCTGTGGACGGTCCTCAGGACCTGATCGCCGCCCTCTCCGGCAAGATCGGCGCCCTGCCCGGCGTCAGCGCCAAGACCGCCTACTCCAACGTGACCGGCAATGCCTGATCTGTTCTCCCTGATCGACAGACTGGAGCGGGAGCATTCTCTCTCCGAAGCCGAATATCAGACCCTGCTGGAAAACCGAAACGAAGCGCTCACAGCGGAGCTGCGGGAGCGGGCCGTCCGGGCGCGGAAGGCCGTCTACGGCAATACCGTGTTCACCCGCGGGCTGGTGGAGATCAGCAGCTTTTGCAAAAATGATTGCCTCTACTGCGGCCTGCGCCGGAGCAACGGGAAGGCGGAGCGCTACCGTCTGACGCCGGAGGACGTTCTGGCCTGCTGCCGGGAGGGCTGGGAGCTGGGCTTCCGGACCTTCGTGCTCCAGGGCGGCGAGGATGGCTGGTTCACCGACGAGCGCCTGACGCCCCTGCTGCGGCAGATCAAAGCGGAGTACCCGACCTGCGCCGTGACGCTTTCTCTGGGGGAACGGAGCCGGGAGAGCTATCAGAGGCTCTTTGACGCCGGGGCGGACCGCTATCTGCTGCGCCATGAGACCGCCGATAAAGCCCACTATGAACGCCTGCACCCCGCGGAGCTGTCCTGGGCGCACCGGATGGACTGCCTCCGCACGCTGAAGGAGATCGGCTATCAGGTGGGCTGTGGCTTCATGGTGGGCTCCCCCGGCCAGACGGAGAAGGAGCTGGCGAAGGATCTCAAATTCGTCGAGAGCTTCCGGCCCGCCATGTGCGGCATCGGGCCGTTCATCCCCCACAAGGACACGCCGTTCTGCGATCAGCCGGCGGGCAGTGTGGAGCTGACTTGTTATCTGCTCTCCATCCTGCGGCTGATCCAGCCGAATCTGCTGCTGCCCGCCACCACGGCCCTTGGGACTCTGGACCCCCTGGGCCGGGAAAAAGGCATTCTGGCGGGGGCCAACGTGGTGATGCCCAACCTCTCCCCTGTCAGCGTCCGGAAAAAATACATGCTCTACGACAACAAAATCTGCACCGGCGAGGAATCCGCCCAGTGCAGAGGCTGTCTCTCCGCCCGCGTCGCCTCCATCGGTTACGAGCTGGTCACCGACCGCGGAGACCCGCGATGATTTAGAACCCGTCTCTCCCGTAGGGGGCGGCGTCCTCGACGCCCCGAACTCCCCCAAACCGGAAACCTGCGGGCCGTCGAGGACGCCGGCCCCTACGACCTGATCCTGATAATATGATCTGAGAAAGGAAATCACTATGTACCGCTACGATCCCAAATCCATGGACCCCAATGAGTTTATCAACGATGCCGAGATCCGGGAGACCCTGGCCTATGCCGACGCCCACAAGAACGATATGGCGCTGATCAACGAGATTCTGGAGAAGGCCCGTCCTGTCCGGGAGGGCAACGGCTGTCACTGCCGCGGCCTGACCCACCGGGAGGCCTCCGTCCTGCTGGCCTGTGAGGACCCTCAGGTGCTGGAGCGAATCTACGCGATCGCCGAGGAGATCAAGCTGGCCTTCTACGGCAACCGCATCGTTCTCTTCGCGCCGCTCTATCTCTCCAACTACTGCGTCAACGGCTGCGTCTACTGCCCCTACCACCTGAAGAACAAGCACATCGCCCGGAAGAAGCTGACCCAGGAGGAGGTCCGGGACGAGGTCATCGCCCTGCAGGATATGGGTCACAAGCGTCTGGCCATCGAGGCCGGCGAGGACCCCAAGAACAACCCCATCGAGTACATTCTGGAGTGCATCAACACCATCTACTCCATCAAGCATAAAAACGGCGCCATCCGCCGGGTCAACGTGAACATCGCCGCCACCACCGTGGAGAACTACAAGAAGCTGAAGGACGCCGGCATCGGCACCTATATTCTCTTCCAGGAGACCTACCACAAGGAGAGCTATCTGAAGCTCCATCCCACCGGACCCAAGCACGACTACGACTACCACACCACGGCCCACGACCGGGCCATGGAGGCGGGCATCGACGATGTGGGCCTGGGCGTGCTCTTCGGACTGGAGCTCTACCGCTACGAGTTCGCGGGCCTGCTGATGCACGCGGAGCACCTGGAGGCCGCCCACGGCGTGGGTCCCCACACCATCTCCGTTCCCCGGGTCAAGCCCGCCGACGACATCGACCCCGAGGAGTTCAACAACTCCATCTCCGACGAGATGTTCGCCAAGATCACCGCCTGCATCCGGCTGGCGGTGCCCTACACCGGCATCATCATCTCCACCCGCGAGACCGAGGCCACACGATCCAAGCTGCTCCGCCTGGGCGTCAGCCAGGTCAGCGGCGGCTCCCGGACCTCCGTGGGCGGCTACGCGGGCTACAGTGCCGACGAGCGGCCCCACGACACCGAGCAGTTCGACGTCTCCGACCAGCGCTCTCTGGACGAGGTGGTCCGCTGGCTCATGGAGAACGGCCACATTCCCTCCTTCTGCACGGCCTGCTACCGGGAGGGCCGCACCGGAGACCGCTTCATGAGCCTCTGCAAGTCCGGCCAGATTCTCAACTGCTGCCACCCCAACGCCCTCATGACCCTGACCGAGTACCTGGTGGACTACGCCAGCCCGGAGACCAGGGAGATCGGCTTCCGGATGGTAGAGGAGGAGCTGAAGAAGATTCCCAGAGACCGGGTCCGGGAGATCGCCCGGGAGCACATTGAGGCCATCAAGGCCTCCAACGCCCGGGATTTCAGGTTTTAAGCTATGAGTCTGAACGAAACTGTCTCCGCTGAACGGCTGCATATTGCCTTCTTTGGGAAGCGCAACGCAGGCAAGTCCAGTCTGGTCAACGCCGTGACCGGGCAGAAGCTTGCCGTCGTCTCCGACATTCCCGGCACCACCACGGACCCAGTGAAAAAAGCCATGGAGCTTCTGCCTCTGGGCCCAGTGGTAATCATCGACACCCCCGGCTATGACGACGAGGGCGAGCTGGGCGCGCTTCGGGTGGAGAAGACCAACGAGATTCTGGAGAAGACCGACGTTGCCGTGCTGGTCTACGACGCCTCTGTCGGCATTCGTGCCGAAGACCGGGCGCTGCTGGAAAAGCTGAAGGCACGGAAGCTGCCCGTGGTACTGGCGGCAAACAAATGCGATCTCGCCTCCGCAGGGGCGGCCATTGGCCGCCCGCCCGAGGGAGAAGCGCCAATGCTCTTATCGGCTTTGACCGGCGAGGGTGTCCGGGAGCTCAAGGAGCGGCTGGCCGCCCTGGGCCGCACGGCAAAGGCACCCAAATACATCCTGGCCGATCTGGTCTCCCCCGGCGACAGGGTGATCCTGGTGACGCCCATCGACGAGAGCGCGCCCAAGGGTCGTCTGATTCTGCCCCAGCAGCTAACGCTCCGGGAGCTGCTGGACCTGCACTGCGTTCCGATCTGCTGTCAGGTGGAGGAGCTTTCCAACCTTCTGGACGCGCTGAACACGCCGCCCCGCCTGGTGGTAACCGACTCCCAGGCCTTCGGAAGGGTCTCCCCGCTCGTTCCCGTTTCCATCCCGCTGACCTCCTTCTCCATCCTCTTTGCCCGCTACAAGGGCGAGCTGCGGCAGCTGGCGGAAGGCGCGAGAGCCCTATCCGCCCTGAAGGACGGGGATCGGGTTCTGATCTCCGAGGGCTGTACCCACCACCGCCAGTGCAACGATATCGGCACGGTCAAAATCCCCGGCTGGGTCAGAAACTATACCGGGAAAGCGTTGGATTTCAGCTTTACGTCCGGCGGCGAATTCCCAGAGGAGCTGTCGGCTTACGATCTGGTAATCCACTGCGGCGGCTGCATGCTCAACGAGGCTGCCATGAAGCATCGCATGGAGGTCGCCCGGCGCTGCGGCGTCCCGATGGTCAACTACGGCGTCGCCATCGCCCAGATGCACGGCATTCTGTCCCGCAGCCTGGAACCGTTTCAAGAGGCGCTTTCGCTCCATTGACGCTGCACGCAAACATTCCCCCACGCAAAACCGCTTCACAGGTTTTGCGTGGGGGAAAATCTTTTTTCGGCTGCGTTGATTGATTTCGAAGGGAATTGCGTCTATGATAGATGAAGGGCCCTTCACAAAGGAGGAATTACATGACTGACAACGAGATTATCCAGATGCTGGAAGCAAGACGGGAATCCGGAATCTCCGCGCTCAGCGAACAATACGGCGCGTATTGCAGACAGATCGCGTTTCGCCTGACCGGCCGACCGGAGGACGCCGAGGAAGTCGTCAACGACGTCTGGTTGCGGGCATGGGAGAGCATTCCGCCGCAAAAACCAATCAGCCTGCAACATTACCTTGCGAAGCTGACGCGAAATCTGTCCTTCGACCGGATCCGCAGGCAGAAAGCCGAAAAGCGGGGTGGAAATGAGCTTCCGCTGGTTTTGGAGGAATTGGAAAATTGTCTTCCCGCCGGGGAGACGCCGGAATCAAGCTTGAGCGTCAAGGAGCTCGGCTCCGCAATCAACCGCTTTTTGGATACACAGCCTCGCCGCAATCAGGATATCTTTTTGCGCCGGTATTTCTTCTCAGAAACCGTGGCGGAAATCGCGTCGCGTTATCACATGCGTGAGGATAACGTCCGCCTGACCCTTTCGCGTACAAGAACCAAACTGAAAGCTTATCTCAAACAAGGAGGATATTTATGAATACGGATCAATTATTTGAAGCCATCGGAGAAGTCGATGCGGAGAAGCTCCGGCACAGCGAGCAGTCCCCGCGCAGACACAGACCGCTTCGTTTTGTCGGCGTCCTGGCCGCCGTCATCGCTTCTCTGGCCGCTTTAACGCTGATTGTGAACGCCTCAACCGACGGCGCCATGCTGAACGTACTTCGCATCTGGCTCAACGGAGAGTCGATTCAGACCAACGATCCCCGGGTTCAACAAAGCACGGACGCAAACGGCAACGACATCCTGCAGATCGACGTAGATTCTAAAGACTATGAGCTTATCGCGGCAAAAACCGATGAATCGAAGGAAAGCCTCGTCATTCAGAGATACCTTTCCAACGAGGACGGCCAGATGCTTGGCTTCGTCATGCAATTGAACCAGGTGGAAGAGCGCGACGGAAAAATCATCCTGATTTACGGAGGAGACGAAATCGACCTGACGGAAAAGCTCCAAAATTCCGATGAATGCACAGTGGATTATTCCGTCTACTGGGACAACAAGCTTGCCTCCCATATCTTAATCCGGGTTCAGAAGACTGCAAACGGACAGTATTACGTTTTCACAGAGCCGGCAAAATGATCCGCAAACTCGCCTTCGGCTGAGTAAATATTCCCAAAAATCTCCCCACGCTGATCCTGTTTTCGGATTGGCGTGGGGAGAAATTTTATTGTTTTAGTTTTACAGTGTCAGCCACTCAAAGGGGTACTCGGAAAGCTGCTCCCGCTGATGGGTGGAGAGCAGCAGGGTCCTCCCCTGCCGATTGGCGAGAATGAAGTCGGCGGTGTGGCGCAGGGTGTCCTCGTCCAGGCCGGTGAAGGGCTCGTCCATGAGGACGCAGTCGCTGTCGGCCCAAAGGGCCCGGGCAATGGCGACCCGGCGCTGCATACCGCCGGAGAGCTCCTCCACGGGCTGCTCCAGGCTGTCCGCCGGCAGAATTCCGGAGAGAAACAGCCGACAATCCTCCCGATCGCGTTTCCCGCCGCGCACGAACAGCAGCTGCTCCACGGGGGTTCGCCCCGGCAGAAGCCTGTCGTTCTGGAACACGGCGGAAAACTGCAGACCCTGGGTCACGGCTCCGGCGTCCGGCTGCAGCAGACCCATGATGATCCGCAGCAGCGTGGTTTTCCCTCGCCCGGAGGGAGCCGTCAGTCCGTAGAGCCCGCCGTCCGGAAGGGTCAGGTCGAAGCGGTCAAAAATCTGCTTCTCTCCGAAGCTGTGGCAGAGGCCGCGAATTTGAACGTCCATTTACTTCGCCGCCTTTCTCAGCAGGGCCAGCACCAGCTTTTCAAAGCCGACGCTCAGCAGGATCACAGTCGCCGTCCAGGCAAAGAGCTCCGCTGTGTCCATGTAGATTTTGGAGAGGTACATCTGCTCGCCGATGGAATGCAGGGGCGTGCCGATGACCTCTGCGGCGATCCCGGCCTTCCAGCTCATGCCCAGGGCGGAGGCGCAGGTTCCGAGGAGATACGGAGAAAGAGCGGGCCGATAAATCCGCCAGGCCGTTCTGCCCGGAGAAACCCGAAAGAGCTTCGCCATCTCCAGCAGCTCCCGGTCCGCGCTGCCAAGACCGGCCAGCGTGGACGTATAGATCTGCGGAAGGACGATCAGCAGCGACACGATCACCGCCAGGGGGCCGGAGCCGAACCAGACCAGGATCAGAATGATAAAGGAGGCCACCGGGACCGTTTTCACAAGGGTCAACAGAGGTGAGAGCAGGGTCCTGACGAGGGAAAAGCGAAAGGCGGCGATGCCAAGCGCCAACCCAATCAGCAGTCCCAGGAAAAAGCCCAGGGAGATCCGGCCCAGAGAAGTCGCCGCGGCCGCCCAAAAATCCTTCGTGGGAAGCAGGCGCAGCAGGGCCTTCACGGTATCCAGCGGGGAGGCGAACAGGACCGGCTTCGCCGCCAGCATAGAGAGCGCCTGCCAAACCCCCAACCAGAACAGGGCGACCAACAGGCCCCGCACCAACGGCTGCATAGATTTGGCAGGCTTCATACTTATTCTCCCGTGTAGTAGAAATCGTCGGATGGCATGGCGCCGCCCACGGCCTTGGGCTCCTGATCAAAGAGGGTCTGCAGATAGCCGGACAGCAGACGCTTCATATCCGCTCCGGTGATGGACACCAGATTGCAGAGAGGAATCGCCTTTTGGGCGATGGCGCTCTTGTTTACGATGCCCATGTCCTTAATGAGCCTTCCGGCTTCCTCCGGGTTTTCATTCACATACTGGACGCCGGCCGCGGCTTCCTGCAGGAAGACAGCGATCTGCTCCGGATACTGCTCGAGGATTTCATCCCGCACGACCGTCACGCCGGTCACCAGGGTGCTGTCCTCTTTGACCGCCTTCCATTCCTCGTTCAAATCCAGCGCAACCCGAAGCTCCGTATTCTGCGACTGGGCAACCGTGACAAATGGCTGGGGCAGCAGGCCGAGCATTTCCACGTCTTCGCTCAGGGCGGTAACCACCTCTGCAGGCTCCGACTTGAACTCCAGCTTGACCTGGTCCTGAATCTCATGGGCGGTCAGCAGATAGTTGAGACTGAATTCCGGCGTGGTGCCCTTGCCGGTGAGGCAGATCGTCTTGCCTGCGAGGTCCTCGATGGACTGGACGCTTTCTCCGTTTTCCAGCAGATAGAGAACGCCCAGCGTGTTGATATTGACGACCGAGAAGCCGGCGGCCTTGTTGAAGAGGGCCGCGGCCGCGTTGGCCGGCAGCATTGCGATATCCGCGTCGCCGCTCACAAGCGCGGCGGTCACCTCGTCGGCGGCGGTGCAGACAGTGGAGATATAGCTGTTGAAGGTCTTTCCGTCTTTGCTGTCGCGCAGCAGGGAGGCAATCCCCATGGAGGTGGGACCCTTCAGCGAATAGACTTGGAACACCGCGCCCTGCAGCTTGCCGTCGTCGGGTTTTTGAGGGGCTGCTTCTGTGCTGACCGGCTCGGCGCCGGTCTCCGGGGCTGCGCTGCTGTCCGGCACGGCGGGCTGCGAAGCGGGCGCCTGTGTGGCAGGCGGCGTCGCAGGCTTTTGCGCGCAGGCGCAGAGACTCAGCAGCAGCGCCAGGCACAACAGAATCAAAGATACGCGTTTCATGAGCTTTCCTTCCTTTCTTCGCTCAGAGCCGGACGCCGCCCAGATACACGGCCTGTCGGTTCAGCTCCCCGTCGCAAATCACAAAATCCGCCAGCTTTCCGTTGGCGATGGAGCCCACGCGGTCCAGCGCGCGAATCTGCCGGGCGGGATTCCAGGTGGCAGCCCGGACGGCGTCCTCCCGCGGAATCCCGAAGCGGACGGCGTTTCGCATGCAGTCGTAGAGATTCGTCGCGGAGCCGGCGATGGTTCCGTCGGCCAGGCGCGCCACGTTCTCCGCCAGGAAGACCTGCTGGCCGCCCAGCTCATACTCGCCGTCCGGCATGCCGCAGCAGCGCAGCGCGTCGGAGATCAGTACCATGCGCTCCGCGCCGAAGAGCTTGAAGGCCATCCGAATGGAAGCGGGGTGCACGTGGATGCCGTCGCAGATGATCTCTGCGGAGACCGCGGGATTCTCGGAGGCCGCGCCGATAACGCCGGGCTTCCGGTGATGGATCGGCGGCATGGCGTTGAACAGGTGGGTCAGATGGGTCACGCCGGCGTCAATGGCGGCCTTGGCGTGCTCATAGTCGGAATCGGTGTGGGCGATGGATACGGTGCAGAGCTTCTTCGCCTGCTCCACGAATTCCACGGAGCCCGCCAGCTCGGGAGCCAGATCCACAATGGAGATCAGGCCCTTGCTGCCCTCGTAGAGACCGCGGAAGGCCTCAAAATCCGGCAGCCGCAGATACTCGGCGTTCTGAGCGCCCTTTTTCTTTTCAGAGAAGAAGGGCCCCTCCATCTGGACGCCCAGCAGACGGGCGCAGTCGGGCTCCGGCGTTTCGCGCAGGCGCAGACCGGCTGCCAGCGCCTTTTCAATGACCTCATAGGGCAGGGTCATGGTGGCGGGGGCAAAGCTTGTCACGCCCACGCTTGCCAAATAGCGGGCCATCCTCACGTCTCCCTCAAAGGAGCCGTCGGAGAAGTCCGCGTTGGAGTTGCCGTGATTGTGGACGTCGATAAGACCGGGAATCACGTAAGCGCCGTTCAGATCGATTGCGTCGTCTTTTTCCAACAAAACGTCGCAGAACTTCCCGTTTTCCACAGAAAAGCCGCCGTTGACGAAGTGAAACTGTTCCGTAAAAATATTCGCGTTCTTAAAATTCATAATCAACTCTCCAAATTGTCATTTGACCATTGTCTGCCGGCAATTGTCCCTTACGGCAGCGAAGCCGCCGCCACAGCCTGGCCGACCCGGCGGGTTTTTTCGTCCGGCAGCATGACGACCATCTTCCTCGCCAGCTCCGGGTATTCCTCGGCCATGACACGCTTACATTCTGCCAGGATGGTATCGCCGCCCTTGCCGGACATCACGCGGCCCAGGACGATCATATGCTCTACGTCGTAGAACATGGAGTAGAGCTGCATGGTGTGGCCCAGATACACGCCAATGGATTCAAAAATCTTCTTCGCTCTGGGATCCTCCTGCTCCATCAGCGCCTGCACGGCCTTCAGCTTCTCCGCGGGGGTCAGGCGCTCGTCCAAGGCGATTCCGGCGGCCGGCGCCAGCTTGATGACCGCGTCCTGGGAGAAGTACTTGCAGCCCACGCCGATGTCATAGGACCACTCGTCCATCATCGCGGCTTCGGAGAGGTCCACGGGGGCGAAGGCCAGCTCATTGAACCAGCCCAGCACGTTGCCCTTTTTGTCCACGTAGCCCACGGCCTCGGAGGTACCCATGGCCATGCCCATCACCGCAGTGACGCCCAGACCCATCGCGCCGGCCAGCGCCGTCACGTCGCCGTCGTTTGCGACGACGATTGGCACGTTCCCGTCGCCGATGGCAGCGGCGGCACGGTCAAAGACCGTGTGAACCAGCTTGCGGATTTCCTTTTCTCGGGGGACCTTGATGAACAGGGAGCTCACCATGGGCGCGTTGCCGATGAAGACGCCGGCGGAGGAAACGCCGATCCCGTCCACCCGGGGCATCTTGGAGGCCGCGGTCCGGAAGGCCTTGACGATTTCGTCGTAGTGATACTGGGGGTCCGCCTGGGTCTTGGGATGCCAGACAACCTCCTCGGAATAGACCGTTTTCCCGTCGATCACAGCCGAGACCTTGCGGTCGGAGCCGCCGGCGTCAAAGCCGATGCGGCATCCCTCCATGTGACCGCCCACGGAGACGGAGGCGTCGTTTTCAGCCGGAAAACTGGCGGCATCGGCACAGTCCACGATCTCAAAGCCGTTTTCAAAGACGTCAGACATGAACTGCACGTCGAACCAACGCTTGCCGTTTTCGCCCTCGCCGTTTTCAAAATAGACGTACTTCTTCGCAAGGCGGCGGGCAATCCCGGAAGCCCCGAGGATATAGACCCGGAAGCCGCCGATGGACCAGAGCAGGAACTTCACGAAGCGTTCCACAAAGCGGTAATCCGCCTCCGCCATCTCCGGCGTCCCGTAGATTTTCGCGTGGCGAACGGTAATCTTGCCCTTGTCCCGCTCCACGGCGAAGGAAATCGGCCTGGAGGCTCCCTTCAGATAGGCCTCCATCCAGGGGCCTAAAGGGATATAGCCCGGATCGAGCTCGGGCATGTTTTTGACAGGGAACTCAATTCCAAGATAGTTCATGGCTTATCTCTCCAGATAGTTTTTCACGATTTTATCCATATGATACCACTTTGCTTCCATATCGCGGACCAGCTTCAGCTGCGCGCGGCAGCGAACCAGATTGTGGTCGGAGTACTGCGTCTTGAAGTAGTGATCGGATTCCAGATAATCCGTCAGGAAGCGAACGGCCAGCTCCAGGGTGATGATCTTCGCGCCGAGAGGGAGCAGCTCAATCTCGCGCTTCGTCAGCGAATGGCAGCCGTCCAGAAATCCCTTGGTATAGACCTCAAAGCGGTGAAGATCCAGGGTCATGCGGCTGAGCTCCTGCACGTCCTCCGGGGCAGTGGCTGCGCCGAAGCGAATGGAATCGCCGAAGTCGAACAGGCTGGAGCCCGGCATGACCGTATCCAGATCCAGCACGCAAAGCGCCTTGCGGGTCTTCATGTCCAGCAGGACGTTATTGAGCTTGGTGTCGTTGTGCGTGACGCGCAGAGGCAGCTCTCCGCTCTCCAGCATCCGCTGGATGGTCCCGGCCTCCTGCTCCCGCTCCAGGATAAAGTCAATCTCCGGCTGCACAAATTGAAGCCGGTCGCAGGCGTCCTCGTCCATGGCGATATGAAGCTGACGATAGCGGTCCGGGGTATTGTGGAAGTTGGGGATCGTCTCATGTAGCGTCTCCGCGGGAAAATCGGAGAGCTGCTCCTGGAAGCGGCCGAAGGCCACGGCGCTTTCATAGAAGTCCGCGTCGGATTCCGGCGCCTCCAGACAAAAGCCGCCGACGAACTCATAGCAGCGCCAATAGCGCCTGCGCTCGTCCCGATAGTAGTATTTCCCATCCAGCGCCGGGATGAAATTCAGCACCTTGTTGGGATCGTCAACCTTGCTTCGGATATGCTGGGTTACCGCGATCACGTTTTCCATCAGCTGAACAGGCTGCTTGAACACGTGGGTATTGATGCGCTGCAGAATATACTGTTTCCCGTCGTCGGTGGTAATCAGAAAGGTGTAATTGATATTGCCGTGACCAAACGGTCTGCAAAAGACCGGCTGGTGCATGATTTGAAAATGATGAATTGCTTGCTGCATAGAAACCTCCAAAGGATTATTATTTGAATTATACCAAACTGCAAGTCAAAATGCAACTAATTTCTACAGTTAAAAGCGGCCTTCCACCAAATTCTGCGTGTGATAGAGCTCGGCGAAGACTCCGTTCCGGGCCAGCAGCTCCTCGCGCGTCCCCTGCTCCCGGATGACGCCGTCTGAAATGACCACCACGCGGTTTGCAGCGTGAATCGTGGAGAGCCGATGGGCGATAATCAGGGTGGTGCGGCCCTTTGCAAGCTCGTCGAAGGCCTTTTGAATTTTGGCCTCCGTGATGCTGTCCAGGGCGGAGGTAGCCTCGTCCAGGATCAGGATTGGCGGGTTTTTCAGGAAAATCCGGGCGATGGAGATCCGCTGCTTCTGGCCGCCGGTAATGCTGTA
>JAFWTG010000073.1 GCA_017519005.1 Oscillospiraceae bacterium
CAAGAAGTACCAGTGGACCACCGTTCCCCTGTCCATCCACGGCGTGGTGGCCAAGAAGGACGGCTCCGTCATCACCATCCGCGTGGGCGACGAGCCCGGCGACCCCTGCTTCATGGTCACCGATCTGCTGATCCACCTCTCCGCCGACCAGATGAAGAAGACCCTGGCCGAGGGCATCACCGGCGAGGCCCTGAACATCCTCATCGGCTCCGAGCCCATTGCCGACGACGACGGTGCCGACCGGGTGAAGCTGGCCGTCATGCAGCTGCTCAACGAGAAATACGGCATCGTGGAGGAGGACTTCCTCTCCGCCGAGCTCACCATGGTCCCCGCCGACCCCGCCCGGGAAATCGGCTTCGACCGCTCCCTGATCGCCGCCTACGGCCATGACGACCGGGTCTGCGCCTGGGCCTCCTTCGAGCCCCTGCTGAGCATGGAGATCCCCGAGCACACCGCCGTCTGCGTCCTGGCGGACAAGGAGGAGATCGGCTCCGTGGGCGTCTCCGGCATGCAGAGCCGCTTCTTCGAGACCTTCATGGCCGACATCTGCGAGGTCCAGCAGGGCCAGCTGCGCCGCTGCCTGGAGCGCTCCTTCTGCCTGAGCTGCGACGTGTCCAACGCCTTCGACCCCATCTACGCCGAGACCTGCGACCGCCGCAACAACTCCCAGATCAACTATGGCATCGCCCTGTGCAAGTACACCGGCTCCCGCGGCAAGGGCGGCTGCTCCGACGCCTCCGGCGAGGTCATGGGCCGCATCCGCCGGCTCTTTGACGACAACGGCGTGGTCTGGCAGACCGCCGAGCTGGGCAAGGTGGATCAGGGCGGCGGCGGCACCGTGGCCGCCTATATGGCCAACCGCAACATCGATACCCTGGACGCCGGCGTGCCCGTGCTGAGCATGCACGCGCCCATGGAGATTGTCTCCAAGCTGGACTGCTACATGACCATGAAGGGCATGAGGGCAGTCTATCATGAATAATACAAAGGCCCAGGGGGAGACCGTCAAGGTCTCCCCCTGGGTCAAGCTGCAAACGGGGCTTCTGGCGGCCATCCTGGTTCTGATGCTGGCGGCGATCCTGGTGCTGGCGGGCTCCGTCAAAAAGGTGGACCGCAGCCTGCAGCTGGTGCAGGACGATCTGGAAGCCCTGCAGATGGACGAAATCAATCAGGCCGTCAGCGCCCTGCGGCAGGCGGCGATGCAGCTGGCCGCCGTGGACGCCGAAGGGCTCAACAAGACGGCTCAGTCCCTGCGGGCCGCCGCCGACAGCCTGACGGACGTGGACGTCCATACCCTCAACGGCGCCATCGCCTCCCTGAAGGATGCCGCCGACTCCCTTGCGAGCCTGGACATGGAGGCGATGAACAACGTGGTCCAGTCCCTGAACAGGGCCGTCACCAGCCTGCAAAAGGCCAGCGACGCCATCGGCGGTCTCTTCGGCAGGTAGTCCCGTACAATCGGGATTTGTTGATTTGAATGTAGCGCGGGCAATTTGCCCGCAATTTCGATACGCTGAAGCAGTTCAGGCGGGCAGATTGCCCGCGCTACAGACATACAAATCCCAATTTGCACTCGCGGCCGTGATTGACAAGCACAGGTAAATATGCTATAATAAGCGATGGAGAACTTGCCGCTTCTTGTTGAAAATATCCAAGAGAAGCGATCCAGCAGCGCAGACTCGACTCCTTGTACGGGGAGTCGTAAATTTGAAGGAGGAACTATGCCAAACGCTTATTTCACCATCAAACGTCCCGAAAACGACGCCTTCCGGGCCTATCTGCCCGGCTCCAGGGAGCGCGCCGAGCTGAAGGAAGAGCTTGCCCGCCAGTCCGCTGAAATCGTGAAGATCCCGCTGATCATCGGCGGTAAAGAGATCTTCACGGAGAAGACCATCCAGGTCACCATGCCCCACGACCACAAGCACGTCATCGCGGAATGCAGCATGGCGGGGGAGAAGGAGCTGAGACTGGCCGTGGACGCCGCCCTGGCCGCCAAGAAGGCCTGGGAGGAGATGCCCTGGGAGCACCGCTCCGCCATCTTCCTGAAGGCCGCCGAGCTGATCACCGGCCCCTACCGCAAGGTGCTGAACGCCTCCACTATGCTGGGCCAGTCCAAGACCGTCTTCCAGGCGGAGATCGACATCGCGGAGCTGGCGGACTTCCTGCGCTTCGGCGTCTGGTCTGCACAGGAGATCTTCAAGGATCAGCCGGGCTCCATCCCCGGCATCTGGGACCGCCAGGACTACCGGGCTCTGGACGGCTTCATCTGCGCCATCACCCCCTTCAACTTCACCTCCATCGGCGGCAACCTGCCCATGGCCCCGGCCATCGTGGGCAACGTGGCGGTCTGGAAGCCCTCCCGGACGGCGGTGCTCTCCAACTACTACTTCATGCGGCTGCTGATGCACTGCGGCCTGCCCGCCGGCGTCATCAACTTCGTGCCCTGCAGCGGCGGCGACATGGCCAAGTACGTCATCTCCCGGCCGGAGCTGGCGGGCTTCCACTTCACGGGCTCCACCGAGGTCTTCCAGAGCGTCTGGAAGCAGATCGGCGAGAACATCGCCTCCTACCGCAACTACCCCCGCATCGTGGGCGAGACCGGCGGCAAGGACTTCATCTTTGCCCATAAGACCGCCGACGTGCGGCCTCTGGCGGCTGCCATCATCCGCGGCTCCTTCGAGTTCCAGGGCCAGAAGTGCTCCGCCTGCTCCCGCGCCTTCGTGCCGGAGAGCATCTGGCCGGAGGTCCTGGCCGCTATGAAGGAAATGATGAAGGAGGTCAAGATGGGCGACGTGCAGGACTTCGACACCTTCCTGGCGGCGGTCATCGACCAGGCCTCCTTCGAGCGCTGCAAGGGCTATATCGAGCGGGCCAAGGCCTGCCCCGACTGCGAGATCGTCATCGGCGGCGGCTGCGACGACTCCAAGGGCTGGTTCGTGGAGCCCACGGTCATCGTCTGCAAGAAGCCCGACTATGAGTCCATGGTCCAGGAGATCTTCGGGCCCATCGTCTCCATTTACGTCTACCCCGACGACAAGCTGGACGAGACCCTGAAGATCTGTGACGAGGCCTCTCCCTACGCCCTGACCGGCGCCGTCTTCGCCCAGGACCGGGAAGCCATCGTGAAGATGGAGAAGGCCCTGCTCCACGCGGCGGGCAACTTCTATATCAACGACAAGTGCACCGGCGCCGTGGTGGGCCAGCAGCCCTTCGGCGGCTCCCGGGCCTCCGGCACCAACGACAAGGCGGGCACCGCCCTCAACATGATCCGCTGGATGAGCCCCCACTGCGTCAAGGAGACCTTCAACCCCTCTCCCGCCATCGTCTATCCCTATATGTCCGAGAAGTAAACCCACAGAATCATATATACCAGGAGGAGCTTATGTATTCATCTGAACAGATCATCAGCAAGACCAACAAATACGGCGCCCACAACTACGCGCCCAAGCCCGTCGTGATCGTGAAGGCCGAGGGCGCCGTGGTCACCGATCCCGAGGGCAACCAGTACTACGACATGCTCTCCGCCTACTCCGCCCACAACTTCGGCCACCGGCATCCGGAGATCGTCGCCGCCGCCAAGGCCCAGCTGGACAAGGTCACCCTGACCAGCCGCGCCTTCCACTGCGAGAACCTGGGCGACTTCTACGAGGCCCTGTCCAAGCTCACCGGCAAGGATATGATCCTGCCCATGAACACCGGCGCGGAGGCCGTGGAGACCGCTCTGAAGACCGCCCGCCTCTGGGGCACCAAGGTGAAGGGCGTGGAGAACGGCAAGCAGGAGATCATCACCTGCGAGAACAACTTCCA
>JAFWTG010000074.1 GCA_017519005.1 Oscillospiraceae bacterium
ATCTGCTTTAATTAAGGTCTGCTGTTTATCAAGATACCGCTCAAATTGATTTCCTGTTCGTGATATAGGGGTATTTGCTAAATCTTCTTTCGCTTTATCTGATCATAAAGCCCTTGATGACCCGATGGAAGATCAGGCCGTCGTAGAAGCCCTTGTTGGCCAGGTCAATGAAGTTATAGACGCTCTGGGGCGCGGTCTCTGGATAGAGCTCGCCCTTCATCACGGCGCCGTTTTCCATGGTGATGGTGAAAATAGGATTGGACATGTGTTTTTTCCTTTCCGATCAGTGGTTTCGTTCTTTCATGGCTCGGTCAATCTGCCGTTTGGCGTCACGGGCCGCCATATCGTCCCGCTTGTCGTAGAGCTTCTTGCCGCGGCAAAGCGCAATCTCCACCTTGACCCGTGAGTTCTTGAGATAGACGGAGAGCGGAACAAGGGCGTATCCGTCCTGCTTGACCTTGCCGTAGAGGCGATTGATTTCCCGCTTGTGCATCAGAAGGCGGCGGGGACGCAGGGGGTCCTTATTGAAAATATTGCCCTTTTCATACGGCGCGATATGCAGCTGCTTGATGAACATCTCGCCGTCCTTGATCTGACACCAGGCTTCCTTGAGAGACAGCGTTCCGGCCCGGATGGATTTGACCTCCGTGCCGACCAATTCGATCCCGGCCTCAAAGGTCTCGTCGATGAAGTATTCATGCCGGGCCTTTTGATTTTTTGCCATTACCTTGACGCCGGTGCCGGCCATGAAATCACCTCGTTCCCCCGCTCTTCCAAGCTGGATGTTTATTATAACATAGCCGCCTGACGCGCGCAAGTCTTTTTCTGGCAATTCAAAAATATTTTTGATTTCATTGAAAAAGGCTTTACCTTTTCCCTTCCATATATTATAATGTGTATGGCATTTCTATCCCCGAAGGGAGCGTCTTTCAAGTGAAAACCAAAACTATCAGCAACATCTACGTCAAAGCAGTGATCTGTCTGGTGTGCTTCATCGGTTTTTTCTGCATTTTCGCCATCCCGATGGGATTGGGCAACGCGCTGAACACCCTGATGAACACCGCCTATGAGCTGCTCACAGGCACCGTCTTCTACATTATGGCGATTGCCGTCATTGCCGGCGCGCTCTCCGGACTGCTGACGGAATTCGGCGTGGTCGCCCTTCTGAACAAGCTGCTTTCTCCGCTGATGAAGCCGCTGTTCGGGATGCCCGGCGCGTCCGCGCTCGGCATGGTTTCCACCTATCTTTCCGACAACCCCGCCATTCTCGCTCTGGCGGACGACCGGCAGTTTCGACGCTTCTTCAAGGCCTACCAGATTCCGGCCCTGACCAATCTTGGCACGGCCTTCGGCATGGGACTCATCGTCACCAGCTTTACCCTTGGCATGAGCAGCAATCTGGGCAGCCAGGTCTGGATCGCCGCGGTCTGCGGCAATCTTGGCGCTGTGATCGGCGCGATCATCTCCACCCGGATTATGCTGCACTTTATGAAAAAGGCATACGGAACAGATCGGCCCGCGCTGGATGAGGTCATTGCGGACACCGAGGATCAGAAGGCCTTCCACCACAAGGGCTTCCTCCACGTGCTCGACGCGCTGATGGAGGGCGGTAAAAAGGGCGTGGAGATGGGCCTTGCCATCATCCCCGGCGTGCTGATCATCTGCTCCATCGTCATGATGCTGACCAACGGCCGTCCGGCGCCGCAGTACAAATTTGCCGTCGTGCAGTGCATCAACGAGGACGGCTCCATCGCAGCCTCCACGGACCTGATCCTGATTCCCGATACCGGCAGCTTTCTGGTTGGCTTTCAGGATGGCAGCACCAACGCCAACTGGCTGAAGTTCGACAGTGAAGAAGAATACGGCGTCTATTCTCCCAATAACGGCCGCGTCTTCCGGGAGGATGAACTGATCCACGTGAAGCTCCCGCCGGCCGAGTGGGGCGACGAGAGCTCCGGCTACCGCCTGATTTTATACAAAGCGGATGAATCCACAAAAACCACCCTGGAGCTCGTTCCCGAGGAGGACGACGGCTCCGGACGGATTTACTCCGGCACGATCCCCAAGGAGTCTTACCGCGGAAACGCCGGAGAAGGCGTCGCGATTCTCCCATGGATTGCAAATCTGATCGGCTTTATTCTCAAGCCGCTGTTCGGATTCTCCAGCGCCGAGGCCATTGCCGTCCCCGTCACCGCCCTGGGCTCCGCCGGAGCCGCGCTGGGTCTGATTCCCGGCTTTATCAACCAGGGCCTTGTCACCATCAACGATATGGCGGTCTTTACCGCCGTCTGTATGTGTTGGAGCGGATACCTCAGTACCCACGTCTCCATGATGGAGGTGCTGGGCTGTCGGGAGCACACCGGAAAGGCCATTATCAGCCACACCATCGGCGGCTTCTGCGCCGGCGTGTCCGCGCACTGGCTGTTTATGCTGTTTTCGTTGATATTCTAATATTTTAATCGCAGTTTTGCGGAAAAGGAGGAGCCATGTCGCAGATTCTTGAGTACAAATGCCCTTGCTGCAGCGGCATCATTGAGTTCGACTCCGCCTCGCAGATGATGAAGTGCCCCTATTGCGAGACGACGTTTGATCCGGCTGCCCTGCAGGAAATGGACGAGGCGCTGAACAATGCCCCGCCGGATCAACTGGACTGGGAAACCCCGCAGACGCAGTTCGACGACGCCGATCTCTCTTCCATGCAGGTCTATTCCTGCAAGTCTTGCGGCGGTGAAATTATTGCGGACGCCACCACCGGCGCGACCCATTGCCCGTTCTGCGGAAATCCGGTGGTTCTGACCAACGTCTTTGCCGGAGCTTTGAAGCCGGATCTGGTGATTCCCTTCAAGATCAGCAAGGAAGAGGCCAAGGAAGCGCTGAAAAAATTTGCCAAGGGCAAAAAGCTGGTCCCAAAGTTCTACAGCTCCGAAAGCCATCTGGACGAGATCAAGGGCGTCTACGTTCCATATTGGCTGTACTCCACGGACGTTGACGCGCATATCAACTACCGCGCCACCCGGACTCGATCCTGGCGGACAGGCGACCGTCAATATACGGAAACCTCCCATTTCCGGCTGGAACGGCAAGGCAGTCTCAGCTTTGACAACGTACCGGTGGACGGCTCCACCAAGGTGGACGATACGATGATGGAGTCCATCGAGCCCTACGATCTGAACGAGCTGAAGCCGTTCCAGACTGCCTACCTCTCCGGCTACTGCGCGGACAAGTATGACGTTGACGCGGAAACCAGCGTTGCGCGAGCCAACGAGCGGATCAAAGCCAGCACGCTCAGCACCTTCCAGCAAACGGTCGGCGGCTATATCGCCCCGACTGCGGAGTCCAGCTCGATCAGTCTGCAGAACAACAGCTGCCGTTACGCCCTGCTTCCTGTCTGGCTTCTGAACACCAGCTATGAGGGCAAGGTATATCCCTTCGCCATGAACGGTCAGACCGGAAAGCTGGTCGGAAACCTGCCCAGCGGAAAGAAAGAATACTGGACCCGCTATCTCCTCAGCGCAGGAGTCTGCACGGGGATCGTCTTCCTGATCTCCTTGCTGTTCCGTTAGAAAGGGGGCGGATGCAATGAAGCAAGTAACACAACGTACGCTTGCCCTCGCGCTTGCCCTGCTTCTGCTGGCGGCCTTCTGTTCTCTGACTGTCTTCTCCACCGATCAGGCAGCCGGTCTGAGCGGCAATCCCCTCATCGCGGATCAGGCGGGTCTGCTCAGCGAGAGCGAAGTCCAGACGCTTGAAAATCGAGCGCGCTCGATTTCTCTCGCCCACGGCTGCGAGGTCATCATCCTGACCGTCAACGGAACCGACGGCAAGACGCCGGAGCTGTATGCGGAAGATTATTTCGTAGACCACAATTACGGCTTCGGCACAGAGCACTCCGGCATCATGCTGCTCCTGGATATGGAGGCCCGTGACTGGCACATCGCAACGCGCGGAAGCGCCATTGACGCCTTCCACGATGATCCCACGGATTTCCTGGTGTCCCGCTTCCTTCCCGATCTCTCCAAAGGCGCGTATTACGAAGCGTTCCGAACCTATCTGGATTATGCCGAGCAGTTCCTCGGCGTCTACGACCAATCGCTTTCTCAGGACGTTGTGGACGATCTGAACGAGGAATACAGCGACTACGTGAACGGAACGGAATCGAAGCCGAACTACGTAAAGAAGGGCATTTTGTCCGTCGTCCTTGGCGCGCTGCTCGGCTTCGTGCCTGTCGGCATTCAGAAATCCTCGCTGAAAACCGTTCGCAAGCGCCGGGACGCCGCCGGATACGCGAGACCGGGCAGCCTGAATCTGAACGTCAACCGCGACGTGTACCTCTTCTCCAACGTGACCTCCCACGTGATTCAGCGTCAAACTACCAGCAGCGGCGGCGGCCACAGCATCAGCAGCGGCTCCAGCTCCACGCATACCCACTCCTCCGGCGCTACTTTTGGCGGTCACGGCGGAAAGTTCTGATTCAAGCTTCTATTCGTTAAGAAACCCCTGGCTGTTTTCACAGCCAGGGGTTTCCTTGCGTTTATTTTCTTTTGGAGGGTCAGTCCGTCAGACGGGCGTCTTCGACCATGAAGCGGTACAGCCAGAGCACCAGCATCTCGCGGGGGCACTTGCCGGCGCCGTCAAATACGCCGTTGCTGCCTCTGTCAATGCCGATCTCGTAGCCCCACACGGCGGCGTCACGCCACCAGGAGCCTTCGGTGTCGCTGTAGGGGTTCTGCGTCTGCGGATTCAGCGTCGTTGCAGGCTTGCCCTGCCAGGCATACAGGAAGAGCATCATCTGGCCGCGGCTCATCTTGATATCCGGGCCGAAGGCGCCGTCACCAACGCCGCTGGTAATACCCTTCTGAACCGCCCAAAGCACGGCGTCATGGAACCAGATTCCATCCGGTACGTCGTTGAACGGATTTGCAGCGCCCTGAACGCCGGGCTTGCCGGCAGCGGCCCACAGGAAGACCACAGCCTGCGCTCTGGTCATTTCCATGCCGGTGCCGAAGAGGTTGCCGCCGACGCCGCCGGTGTAACCGTTGCTGTAGGCCCAGTCAATGGCCTCATGCTCGGGCGTGCCGTATTCCGGCATATCCGTAAACTCGGCGCAGGGGCAGTCGTGCAGCTTGTCGATCGGAACAGTCTTCACGTCGGTATACTCGGCGTCGTTGAAGGTCACCTTGGCGGTGAGCTTCTTCTGGCCTTCCGCTTCAACGGTGGGCTCCAGAACGACCTCTTCCGTAATCACGGCGTTCAGGATCTGCTCGTCGCCGCAGTTCGCGCAGGTGAATTTCGCGGAGGCGGCGTCCAGCGCCTCGGTCCAGGTCCAGACAGGATCGCCGTAGGCGTGACCGGTGGCTTCGATCACGTGCTGGGTTCTGCTGATGGGCGCACCGCAGACCGTGCAGTAAACGGCTTCCTCATAGCTGCCGTTCTGCGTGCAGGTGGGAGCGATCTCGTTTTCTCTCACAGGCTCGCCGGGCGTATGATCCACGACGGGGATTGCGTAGTGCTCGCTGCTCAGGATCGCGTTGCAGCGCTGGCAACGGGTCACAAGATCGTAGGAGCCGGGCGTTGTGCAGGTCGGCTCGACCTCATTCTCGCGGGCAGGCTCGCCGGCCAGATGTCCCAGCGCGGGGATCTCTCTGGTTTCCGCAAATCCGCAGACGGTGCAGACACGCTTTTCGGTGCCGGGCTCGGTGCAGGTGGGAGCGGCGGATACCGTCCAATCGCCGAAGCTGTGCTCCTCGCAGACGGTCTTGCTCTTCGGGTTGGTGGTGAACCAGGTGGTGCCGTCGCCGGCGGAGTAGAGAGAAATCTGCTGCTGGCCGGAGGCATAGCAGCGGAAGAGCTTCGCCTTGTCGTTGAAGCGAATGGAACGGGTGTTGTACTCGAGGTTGGCGATCTTGACGCCGGCAGGCTCATAGCTCAGGGTCCACTTGGCGTTGGTCTTGTTGCTGCCCGTGGCGGTCATCAGCGCATTGTTGTTGCTGGTCAGCGCCAGGTAGACGTCGTGCTCCTTCATCTTCAACGCATAGGCGCCGTTGCCTGCGGGCTCGAATGTGTAGATATACTCGTCTGGGATGTTATAGAGGACATTGCCCTCCAGCGTGCCGCCGATCTCCTCCAGATCGTGGGCAGCGCGGCTGCCGCCGATGCTGGAGCCGGTAATCTCGCCGGTAGCGTCGAGAACCTTTGTGAGGGAATCATCATGGTAAACGATGACATAGTCGCCGGCCCAGGAGGCAGGCGCCTGGGTAACCAGGGTGAAGCTGCCTTCGGTAACGCCGTCGGCTGCGACGAAGTACTTATACAGGGCGTAGTAGGTGGCGCTGGCCTCGGTGACGGTCAGGGATTCGCCGGCCTTGTGGAAAATCGGCATTTCCTGGCTGTCCTCGTCCAGAGCTGCCTCGGCCCAGCCCAGGAAGCGGTAGTGGTAGGCGTCGGCAATGGGCTCACCCTCGGGATTCGGGAAGCTGATTACGTCGTTGACGTAGCCGTTGAAGTTCTCAACGCTCACACCCTCGGGGGCAACAAAATTGACGGTCGCGGGAACGCGTGCGGCAAAGTTGATGCGAATCTCGCAGTCGGACTCAGCCTGAACCTGGAAAATATTCCCGTTCTGGGTCACGGTGCAGGTGCCGGAAAGAACGTCGTAACCGACGACTTCATAGCCGACGGCCGGCATCGCGGTGATCTGACGGCCGGAGACGGTGACGGTGCCCCAGGCGTCGTTGTTGGAGCTGGCTGCAATGTTGAACTGGGTGAACAGAGTCCAAAGAGAGTTCGGGACCTGGATCACGTCCACGTTGCCGTGGCCGAGATAGGGATCCTCAGAGGAGGAAACGATGGGGAAGGCAACATGGTTGGCAACCGCCTGGCTGTAGGAATAGCTGCTGTAGGCGGGGTCCCAGTCGCAGTTGGACTTGGTCTTCATGTAGGCGCAGGCTTCCGCCACGGTGTGGTCCTGGCACATGTAGGGCCAGAAGAAGCCTTCGAACTTGTAGTCGCCGGTGAAGGTGACGGACTGGGAGTAGCCGTACACGACCTCAGCGCCGCGGCTGCGGAAGGGGGCTTCCAGGCCGTCGGTAGCCATGCCCAGGCAAATGGCCATCCAAACAAGACTGTTGGGGGCGGTGCCGGTCATGTGGTTGGTGATGGCGGTGCCGTCCACGGCCCAGTCGCCGCCGCCGAGGCTGAAGGCATGGTAATAGGTACCGAACTCACCCTGGGCGGAAGCCTTATCCGCGTTGGTGATGCCGGTGCTAGTGGTCAGGCAGAGGTAGGAGGAGTTGGCTTGGGAGGTGTAATCATTCCATCCGTCGTAGTCGGTGGTGCCGTGAGAGTCGAAGATCACAACGCCGCAGGTGTCCAGGGCATGACCCAGGTTGTTGACGTTGGCGTTGCTGGTCTTGTAGGTGGTGCCCACGCCGCCGGTGGCCTGTGCGATGGCGTTGCAGCGATTCTCATACTGCGCGGTGAAGGAGCCGTCGATGCCAATGTAGGGCTGGAAGGCGGCGATATCCACGGAGGAGGGAGAGCCGCCCTTGACGCCGTAGTTCACGATCTCGATTGCGGCATAGTCCTCCGGCTCAGCGCCGGGAACGGCCCCGATGTGGCGCTTTGCGCGGTAGCTGGGAGAATAGCCGTTGGGATCGCCCTTGTCGTCCACCCAGAAGAAGAAGTTTCCGTGACGCTCCAGCGTACCGGGAACGTAGTGGGAGGAGGAGGTTACGGCGTCGATGATCTCGTCAACTGCGCTGCTGTAAACTGCAGTCAAGGAATCAACGGTCGTCGAATTGGTTTGCTCGGCAGCATTCCGCTCGATCTCCGAGATCAGATCCCAGATTTCAGGCTCCGCCGACACGCCGGTGCTTCCGGCAAAGGCCAGCGGGGAAACGGAAAGCGTCAGAATCAGGGCAAGGATAAGCGCGATGATTTTTTTCATATTGTACCTCCTTCGTACAAATTTTATTGGATATATTATAACACAGAATCAGTGATAATTGCAACATAATTACATAATTTTCTGACGGAGAATTTCCACTTTTTTTCGTACAGCTTTTTCACAGTTTCTAGATTTGTTCTATATATTATTTTTATAATAAGATAAACTTTTACCGTCTTTTCAGAAATCTTTTGACCACTTTTCATAAATTTCAGTTTACAATCGCTGCTTTTTTTGCTATGATTATCATAGCGCGTTATCGTTAAACTTATCACAGAAAGGCAGCGCGATTCCATGGAACTGAAAAACTATCCGAAAGATTTAGAGGAGTATGAACAGGATACGCAGCAGGATACACAGCCGGATGAACCGGAGCTCCAGGTCCATCCCGTTATCTCTGTCATAAAATTTCTCCCTCTGGTTTTATTCGCGTCGCTTGTCCTGTTTCTGAAATTCGACCTTCTTCTGGCGGCGCCGATTTCGACCTTTGCCGCGATCCTCGTTTATATGCTGACTACCAAGGTCTCCTTCGAGGGCGCTTTTGATCAAGGCATAGAAGCTACAAAAAAAATCATCTTGATTTTCTTTATCCTGATGTTTGCCACCACCGTAGCGGAGTGCTTTATGCGAACAGGCGTCGGCGCGTCGATGATCAAAATCGCCCTGCTGCTCGGTATTACCGGGCGAAGCGTCGCGGTCGTATCCCTGTTGGTCACTTGTATCATTTCCTTTGCTACCGGCTCCTCCTGGGGTACGTTTGCAGCCTGCGCGCCAATCTTTCTTTGGCTGAGCCATATTGTCGGAGGCAATCCGATCCTGACCGTCGGCGCGATCGCCGGCGGAGCCTGCTTCGGCGACAATATCGGCATGATCTCCGACGTCACGTTCCTGAGCTGCCATATGCAGGACGTCAAAATTATCGCCCGTGTAAAGCATCAGATCTTCTGGTCTCTGGGTTGTGTCCTGATCTCCGCAGTTGTCATCTACCTTTTCAGCCTGCAGCTTCCCAACACAGCCGGAGATCCCTCCGGGATTTTCTCCACCATTCCCGAGCAGACCTTTGCGGATCTGGAGGCCGAGCGTCCTTCCGCCGCGATCATGCTGACGCAGGTTCGTGACGGCGTCCCTTATTACATGGTCATTCCCGTGATTATCGTAATCGGGCTCAGCTTTATGGGCTGCCACACTCTGCTGTGCCTCGGCTCCGGCATTCTCTCTTCCCTTCTGCTGGGCACGCTGGCCGGTACCGTCAGCTTCTCCAGTTGGTTTGCTTCCGACGGCCCGATCTACTCCGGTTTTGAGGACGCGGGCAGCTGGGTCATCATCATGGTCATGTGGGTCTCCGTCTTCGCCGGCGTCATGAACGCCATGAAGACCTTTGAGCCGCTGAAGCGGCTGGTCGTTCGGATGTCACGCAACGTGCACCATCTGATGGGCTGGTGCTCCGTTCTGTGTCTGCTGGGCAATGCAGCCCTGGCAGACGAGAGCGCTCAGGTCACCACGATGTCTCCCATTATCCGGGAACTGGTAGAGCAAAACACCGAATGCGATAGCATGGAAGACGCCTACAAGCTGCGGGTCAAGCTGGCAACCTTTACCTCCTCCATGGGCATCTATGGCTCAGAGCTGATTCCCTGGCACTGCTTCCCGGTTTTCTTTGCCTCCATCGCAACCACGGTGTATCCTCTTTATAACTTTACTCCGATGGATATCATTCGGCTGAATTTCACCAGCTTTATCATGATCGGCTCGATCCTGATCCTGACCTTTACCGGCTGGGACCGCTTCGTCCCGAATTTCGGTCTTCCCAAGTCGGCAAGGCTGAAAGCGCGCTCCGCCGCGGGCCCGAGTCGGACCTGACTGCTTCCACGCACCGATCGGGAATATCGTTTCTATAAAGATCATTTGGCACTGTTCAGGCTTGCGATCAAAAGGCCTGTTTGGAAAAATACAAACGGAAAGGTTGGTTTCTCGCTTTATGGATGAAAAGAAAGAAGTTGTGAAAACGAAACGGACGCCGCAGCCCAAGTTTTGGCACGCGCTCGTCGTCCTGGTCATCACGGTGGGGATTATAGCGTATTCCCTGATTATTGCCAAGTCCGACAGCGTCCACGTGGCCCTGTTCCTCGCCACCTGCGTGGCGGTCCTCATGTCCCTTGCCATCGGCTTCAAGTGGTCGCATCTCGAACAGTTGATGATCGAGAGCATCAAGAAGTCCCTGCAGTCCATCATGATCCTGCTGGTCATCGGTATGCTGACCGGCGTCTGGATGCTCTCCGGCGTCGTCCCCTCCATGATCTACTACGGTCTGCAGATCATGCGGCCTTCCTTCTTCCTGGCCGCGGTCATGATCATCTGCTCAATCTGCTCCGTCGCCACCGGCTCCTCCTGGAGCACGGCCGCCTCCATGGGCATCGCCTTTCTGGGCATCTCCCACGGCCTGGGCATCAATCCCGCCATCACCGCCGGCGCTATCATCTCCGGCGCCTACTTCGGCGATAAGCTGTCTCCCCTCTCCGACACCACCAATCTGGCCCCCGCCATGGCCGGTACGGACGTCATGACCCACGTCAAGTTCATGCTGATCCCCACAGGCATCACCTATGCGTTCACCCTCGCGGCCTTCGCGCTGATGCCTCTGGTCGCTAATTGGATCCCCGGCTTTCACAGCGTGCTCTATTCCGGCAATGCCGGTATCGGCGATATGAGCTCCGCCAAGGCCCTGGGCGAAGCGATCAAGGATAACTTCACGATCAGCCCCCTTCTGCTGCTGCCTCCTCTGGTGGTCATCGTCGCCATCGCGCTGAAGCTCCCCGCCATCCCCGGCATCACCCTTGGCGTCTTTGCCGGTGCTGTCATGGGCCTGATTTTCCAGAAGGGCTGCACCGTCGGCGACATCCTCAACGTGAGCTTCGGCGGCTATGCCCTGAAGGAAGGCTACGTGTTCACGTCTGCCGCTTACTCAGAGGATATCCGCGGAGGTGTGACCGATGCCGTCTGGGCCCTGCTTGACGGCCGCGGCGGTATCAGCTCCATGGGCGATACCATATCCCTGGTACTCATCGCCATGATGTACGGCGGCGTCATGGAAGGCACCGGTATGCTGGCCAAGTTTGTGGGTTGGGTCAAAAAATTTGTTAAGACTCCGGGCTCTGTGGTTGCCCTCACCGAGGGAACCTGTATTTTCTCCAACGTGGCCATGCCCGACCAGTACGTCTCCATCGTCGTCGGCGGCCGGATGTACGGCGAGGATTACGAAAAGATGGAGCTCTACCCGGCGGCCCTGTCCAACGCCCTCGAAAGCTCCGCCACCATCACCTCGGCCCTCGTTCCCTGGAACACCTGCGGCGCTTATATGACGAAAACCCTGGGTGTCCCGATCTGGGGGCTCGGCGGCTACGGCCCCTGGGCCATCTTCAACTGGCTGATGCCGATCATGAACGTCATTCTGGCCTACATGGGCATCTCCGTCGCCGACAAAAACGGCGTCCGCCTGCGCAAGAAGAAGAGACTCGCCAAAAAAGCGCAGATGCGTCAAAAGCACTGATCCATTCATAATCGATTCGGAAACCGGGGTTTTGAAAAAAACCCCGGTTTCCAGAAAAAAAGGCTTGACATTTCAATATTTTTTGCTATAATAACGAAGCTGACTGCGAAACGCTGTTATAGCTCAGCCGGTAGAGCGCATCCTTGGTAAGGATGAGGTCCCCGGTTCAAATCCGGGTAACAGCTCCAAAAATCGCGCGTTTTCGAGAGAAAACGCGCGATTTCTTCATTTCGTCCCTTGATCAGTCACTGCTTGACCCACAAAAGACCCACGTCTTTGTGGTTCAAAGGAAAGCAGCGGAAAGCTCCGGAAAGGTTTTTCCGCCCTCAAAAAAATGACCCACAAAGATCACTCTGCCCTCTCCCCGGCAGAGTGATTTTTTGTCCTCTTTGATTAGCGTATCAATCTGCTGCGGGATGGGCTCCATTCGGATAGAAGTTGAAGTCTTGGGTCTGGTGACCTTCACGCCTCCGCCTTTGGCGCGGGTGGTCTGTTTGTTGATGGAGATGTTTTTGTTCTCGATATCCAGGTCCTCTTCATTATATTTCATCGTATCGTACTAAATTCTTCATAATATCTTAGATTATTCTTCATAATAGTGTAAAATCTCTTGCAATCTATATGAATATCTGCTATAATATATTGTATATAGTGTGGGAAGTTTGGGCATTTTACACATTTCGTCTTTTCACGTCCCTTTGGCAGCTTTTCAAGCTCCATTCTCAAGCTTTTCACACCATATTAACAGCTTTTCCTCATTATCAACCGGAAGTCAGAGAAAGAGGGTGCGCTTCTATGCGTTTGATACCCGGGTTTCAGCTTCGTCAGATCGGGAATGAATATTTAGCGGTTCCGTCCGGCGCCGCAGCCTCCCGGTTCAACGGGCTGATGATGCTCAACGAGACAGGTGCGTTCCTGTTTCGCTTCATGCAGGAGGATACGGACCGGGCAACGCTTCTGCATCGCTTGGAGGAGGAATACGAGGCGCCGGAGGCACAGCTCCGGGCGGACCTTGAGTCCTTCCTGTCTCAGATGCGGGAGGCGGGTCTGTTGGAGGAAGCGGTATGAGACGCCGTCGTTGGGCAGCCGCGGTCCTGGTGCTTTTCCTGCTGAGCGGCTGCACGGAGCCCGAAGCCTCCCCATCTGTGGGCAGCACCCAAGAGCTGCCAACGCCGACGCAAGCCCGCTCCGAAGCGTCGATCCCGGGAACGACAGAGGTTCTGAGCGAAGCGACAGGCACGGCTGATTATACGGAGCCCCGCGCTGATTCCACAGCATCCTCTCAGCCGGAGCCGCCCGAAACAGCGTCCGACGGATCGCAATCGGTCCCGACGGAGCCGATTGCGCCGGAGCCCGCTCCCACCGAGGCCGCCGAGGTCCGGCCAAGAGTCCTCTCTCTGGGCCTTTACACTGGCCCCTATCCGGAGGACGGCAGCGGCGAGCCCGTGGACAGCGTCGCGGTCATTCTGGTGGAAAATGACTCCGACACCCAGCTCCAGTTTGCGGAGCTCCACTACAGGATCGACGAACGGGATGCCCTGTTCCGGGTCTCGGAGCTGCCCCCGGGGGAACGGGCCCTGGTGGTCGAGCATTCCCAGCTGGTGGCGACCCCGGTCTCCGTCTGGAAGGCCGTGCCGGAGGAGGATTTGCTCGTATATCTGGCCGCTGAAGCCTCGGACGGGTTGGAGCTCCGGTATGAGAAGGCCGGATGGCTGCGCGTTATGAACAAAGGCAGCAAGGCCGCAAGCTTCGATCTGATCTACAAGCAGCGGGGCGAGGACGGGGTCTATACCGGCGGCATTGCCTACCACGTGGCAGTTCCGATCCTGAAGCCGGGTGAGAGCGCTGATCTGGAGGCCCCGCATTACACAGAGGCCTCCGTGGTCGTCCGGATCACGGCAAAAGTTCCGTAACGAACAAGCGCAGGTCGTGCCTGCACCCATGTCAATCTGTGATTTATCGCCGCGGAGTCCGCGACGTTGGAAAGGGAGGAACCATTATGAAACAAAGCTTGAAGCGATGGACAGCTCTGCTCCTGGCGCTGGTCATGACGGTAAGCCTGCTTCCGGTCGTCTCGCTGCCGACCTCGGCGCAGCAGGACACCGTCGGCACGCTGGACCACACCGACATCATCTCGCTGCCCATCACCATCCGCAACCATTCCGCCGACGGCATGCTCTTCGAATGGGACGGTCTGGGGAACAACGAGTACGAGGAAAAGCCCTTCCGCAACCCCTACAACACCAGCGACATCACCGAGCCCATCCCCTTTGTCGGCGTGAACCTCGCCGTGGGCCAGCTCTTCTGCAACGATTGGGACGTCAGTCTCGAAAACCTGAATCGGAACCGCACCGGCTTCGAAGAGGGCCTGAGCTACCATTACGGCGAAACCTGTGACTCCCGCTACGCGCATATTCAGCCAAACAACAAATCGTGGCGAGAGTATCCCGTCTGGGACAGCACGGTGGAGCATGGCGACGACACCAGCTACATGATCATCCGCTTTCGGACCAACGGCACGGTCTTCGAGGATACGCTCTTCGTCAAACGCTATAAGAATAACAACGATTACTGGCAGTCCGGTGTGAATCTGACCGCCACCAACGCCTACGGCCCTTACAAGCTGGTGGGAATCGAGGATGGCTGGACCACCATCGCGGTGGACCTGAATGACGAAGACGTGAACCCGATCTTCCACAACTCGTCGAATAACACGAATTCAGAAGGCTATCCGGGAAGAAATGACAAGATCAGCAAGATCTCCATCGGCTTCAACAACAATAGCGACCATGATTATCAGTTGGATATCAGCTTCATCGCCTTCTTCATCCGTCTGCTGGACAATTCGGGAGGCGGCAGTCTGTACCACAATCCTTTCCGCTATTGCGGCTATGACTTCATCAACCAGGACTACTGCTTCCGGATGAACGATCCCACCATCACCGTGGTGGAGCCCAGACCCGCCATCGGCATCAACCTGCTGCTGGATTGGACGACGGGAAATCTGAGCATTTCGGGAACCGGCGCCCATCTGGACAACCACGCCTCCGCCGACACGGAGCCTGGGTCTGACTGGGACAAATACATTACGATCAGCGCCGGCTCCGAGCCGGCCACGGCAACCCTGTGGGCCTCGTCCAGCTCCGAGGACTACTATCCCGCGGGTATGGCCCGCTATGCGGCACTCCGCTGCAAGGCGGACTTCAACGCGGAGCTCACAATCCTCGCCAACGGCAGCGAGGTGGTCACCAGCTTCAACCCCGCCACGGTGACAGAGGGCGGCGACGTTCTGGACATCCAGACCGATACCACCACGGAAAACGGCGCGACGGTGAGCTGGAAAACCGTTATCATCGACACGCATTACGACGGGAGCGTGGTCAGCATGGAGCTCCAGGTCCCCGCCGGAAAGAGTCTGGATCTGGCCTACGCCGGTCTGTTCCGGGACTATGACCCGACCTTCACCAGCGGCTATAACTACGCCACCGACGCCCGGGTCTTCGTCTTCGAGGACTACAGCTACCGCCACGACCGGATTGCCTACTACACCCCCATCGAGCACTACAAGGTCTGGCGTGACAACAGCGAAACCAACAGCGTCGTTCACTTCAAGGACAATGACGGCGCGTCCTTCGACCCCAACGCCGTCGTCAACATCGAGCACGAATTCTATGCCGGCGGAACCGCCTGCGGATTCAGCGACGACAACCCCCTTAGCGCGGAAAACGGCACCGTCCAGCTCGTAACCGACAACAACGGCAACAAATATATGCGCTTGACCGATACGGGCAGCGAGCGGGGCATCGGCCTGCGGTCGATCCTGATGACCGGCGTCAACAAGCCCGCCAATCAGCTCCGCTACGCCGTGGTCTCCTACAAGGTGGAGAGCAAGGGCAGCGCCACAGGCGACACCGTCCCCATGTACGTCATGCTGGACACCGCCGGCAGCGGCTTTGACTACAGCACTGTGACCCTCGGCTTCTTTGACGCCGTGGCCGACGACGCCTGGCACGTGGACGTGCTGGACCTCTCCGAATGCGTCAGCCGCGCCCCCAACGGCGAGACCTACAAATACAAGCACGACACCTTCACGAATAACAGCAACATTCAGCGCATCGGCATCGCCGACGGCTGGGCTGTCTACGGTGCCGAGCTCCACCTGGCCTACCTGGCCCTCTTCGACAGCGCGAAGAAGGCCGAGCAGTACGGCAACGCCTACTCCGAGGCCTACAAATCCATCCGTAACTTCCCTACCAGCGAAACCGGCGCAGCGAGCTTCGCCGTTATGACCAACGCCTACACCGCCGATCTGGGCCAGGTGCAGGACGATCTGTATAAGCTCAACAACGGCGAAAAGGAGTACTGGGAGGGCGCCAACGGCAGCAAGCGCTTCCGCGTGGGCTCCAACAACGGCTTCGAGCTGCTGGACCCGGATTACGCCTACAATAACAACAGCTTCTATCACGCCGACACCAACGGCTACGACAGCTACAACCAGAAGTACGTACCCAACTACTACAAGGACATGGGCTTCGGCGAGTATGTCAAGAACAACAGCACTTATACGAACTACAACGTGGGCCCCAACGGCCAGCTCAGCTACTACAACGACGATCACCGCCGCGACATCAGCTCCACCAACGGCGCATCCGGCATCTGGGGCAAATCCGTTGACACCTACGGCTACATCATGGGCCTGACGGAGCGGCAGCTGGCGGAAGTGGGAGATCAAAAATATATCCGCTACCGGCAGGAGGTCGTGACGTACCTGGCCCAGCTCCTGCAAAACGCCCTGAACGTGCCCCGGACCTTCATGTGGTACGACATCCAGTTCTACAGCGCCAACTACGTCCAGGGCGACGTGGACGGAGATCGCTTCGGCTACTATGACGAGCTGCTGGAGGACGGGTCCGAAAACGTCAACGCCATGTTCCCCCGGGACTACGCGGGCTGGCTGCGTTACAAGCTGGGCGTCACCGAGCGGGACGGCAGCCTGACCGGAAGCCGCGGCAAACTGGGCAGCTGGGCTCTGACCGAGCCGAGGGGCGAGGCTCTGATCGCCGACCGGGAGCAGATCGAGACCTGGACCGATGCTGCCTACTACATGCTCAACACCCTCTTCCTGCCCTCTGCCGGCGAGGAGGTCCCCGAGTACAAATATCTCCAGCTGGTCCGCGAGACCCCCGCCGGCGGCAGCGAGGAGGACAGCTACTACGTCTTCGACACCCGCTACACCAACGTCATGTTCGACTTCGACCGGGGCATCATCGGCAACAACGGTATCTACGAGAACCCGGACACCTCCATCAAGGACACCACCAACGGTCAGGTCGCCACCTACGCCTTCCTGCCCATCCTCCGGGAGCTGCCGGAGTTCCAGGCCACCTTCCCTTATCTGCGGGATAACGGCATCGCCAACAAGGACGACGGGGCCGACAGTTACTACAACCGTGACTACAACTTCACCCTGGAGTGCCACGGCACCTTCACCTACTATGCGGACAAGGACCTGTTCTTTGAGTTCGACGGCGACGACGACGTGTATCTGTACGTGAACGGCACCTGCGTCCTGGACCTGGGCGGCGCCCACCGGGCCACCAACCAGCTCGTCAGGATCAACGACTACGTATCCAAGGGCATTCTCAATCTGGAGGAGAACACGGAGTATCCCTTCGACTTCTACTTCATGGAGCGCCACGGCACCGGCTCCAACCTCCGCATCCAGACCAACATGGAGGTCTTCAGCGATAACATTCAGACCGAAAAGACCGCCAGCCAGACCATCGATGGCGTCACCACTGAGCTGCCTGACTACAGTATTGCGGACTTCACCAAGCCCGTCAGCTACAGCTTTGCCATCACCAACAACTTTGATCCGGTGGGCAAGCTGACCAACTTCTCTTTCAAGGACAGCGACATCAATTTCTACGCCGGCTATGACAGCGTCGCCCTGGGCAGCGTCACCGCAGATACACCCCGCCAGGTCACAGATCTGACTGTGACCGTCAAGGACAGCGGCGGAAACATCGTGTTCTCAGATACCCCGGAAAACACCGATCAGTTGCAGATTATGCTGAGTAATCCCGGCGGACGGGGCGGCCTGGCCTACGGCGAAACTCTGATTCTCTCCGGCGTCCAGTACGTGATCGGCGAGGGTCACTCCGCCTTCTCCAACACGGTGATCTCCCGTGCGGGCAAGCACTCCGGCGTCGCTTATCACCACCTGCTCAGCGGCACCAGCCCCATCCACTACTTTGCTTGGAAGGGCCACGATCTGGAAATTCCTATTTCGGAGATCATCGCGTTGAAGGATCCCCAAGATACCGGAAACTGGAGCGACATCTACCGCTGCAATGACAGCCTCAACGCTCTGAACACCGGCGACGTGATTGTGGACCGGGGCAGCGGTGTGATCAAGGTCAACTACAGCAGCACAGGCACCCGCCGTCTGAACTTCACCAGCGATACCAGCCTTCCCTCGCGCTATCCCATCAGCGTGGATATCCACGTGCTGGACGCGGCGGACAACGTCTATGTGCTGGATTTCGACGGCAGAACCAATCTGGGCAAGGATGTCGAGCACAACAATCAATACAGCTTCGCACAGAACGATGTGTACTCCCTGCCCGGCGTCAAGGCCAAGGTGCGCTATGAGGCCTTTACCGACGAAGCTCCCAGCTACTCCGAAAACCACCTCAGCTTCGAGAGCGATCCCTGGTACAAGGATTATCTTACAAATCCCAGCGCCAAGGTCCTTGTGACCATTGACAGCGACAAGTCCTATCGGGATCCCGCCGGCGGTGCGCTGGAGCAGAGCGTTACCGTCGGGCAGCCCATGGTTGACGTGATCGTGCATCCGACGAACCCCTTCAGCCATCCGCTTTCCGCTCCCAGCATCGATCCGTCCGACGGCTCCGGTATAACCGCGACGCAGATTCATAACCGTCTGTATCTGGAGGCAGGCGGCTGGTGGCTAGATGCCGACGCAAGCACAAAGATACGATTCTGCGATTCCAGTGATAATGCTGATGCCAATGATTCCACCTTCGTTCCCATGAATGAGATCAGCTCGGACAACAACGTAAAGCGTTATTGGATTGATATCCCAGCGAACGGCAATTATACACATTTCAGAATCGTCCGATACGGCTTCAAAGACAACCGCTGGCAATATTGGAATGCAAGCGGGGCAATTGCGCTGGACGGCAACAACGTCTACCGGGTAAACAACGGCGACGTCTCGCAGCTCAGCAATACCAGCGGCGCCTCCTATATGATCTCCGGTTCGCCCACCTGCAATACCGCAGTAAGCTTTAGCGGAACCGCGACCGCCCCTGCAGTCGAAACGCATCCCGATCCGGTAAGCCCTCCCTACTACTTCAAGGAAGGCGAGCGGGTGAGTCTGTCCTGTATCGACAATGACGGCCTTGAGATGGGCACCAACAGCAGCCAGGGCACCTTCACCGTGAAGCTGCCGGATAACTCCGACGAGCTGCCCACTCTGTATTACCGGCCCAAAAACATCATGGACGGCGCGTCCATGATTTGGCTGACCTCCCGCGTCTATGAGGATAAGACCGGCGTGGAACCCAGCGAATACCTGGGCAACGCCGATCCCCATAAGGAAGTGGAGATGTTCCAGCGCATCACCGTAGTCCCCGCCAACGTGGTCTACTACGAGGACGTCAACGATGGCATCGTCTATCATCAGGAAAACGAAGCAGGCAGCAATGAATATCAGGAATATCAACCCACAGTGACCTGGACCCACGGAGAGGGCGCAGCGCCCCTGTCTCCCGATCAGACTGCAGACCAATCCACCCCGTATGGCTACGACCCCGCCTACACCGGCGCCGGCCATTACAGCGGCAACGGCGCGACGAAGATCACCTTCAAGGGCAATGTCACACTGGCCGAATTCGACTTCCAGGGCACGGGCTTTGACCTCTTCAGCCGCTGCATGAGCGACGCCCCCACCGTGATGGCCAAGATCTACGAGCACTCCGACGAGCCGCAGCACGAATACACGGAGCAGGAGCTGTTGAAAACCGCCTACGTCATCACCGAGTTCAACAACAACGCGATCAGCGAAGGCGAGGTCATGTACCAGGTTCCCGTCCTTTCCATCCACGATCTGGACTGGGACAAGTATCACGTGGTCCTCGACGGCATCGGCCACGTGGATATGAGTCACTGGAGCATTGTCAGGGAAAACGGCAGCTATTATATGGTCAAGGACAGCGATCCTCCCGAAAAATGGAAAATCCTGATCAAAGAAAACCCCGTGCAATATCAAAAGGTGCAGAGCGAGGGCCAGCCTGAGATCATAACAACCCTGAACCCGGCCTCCGTAGATACGGAGTTCTGGCTGGATGGTCTGCGGGTCTACGGAGCACTGCAACCACAAGATCAGGATCTGTACTACAACCCCAACGAGGCCAACGCTTCCTTTGTTGAGGTCCGCGACTTGCTCACAAACAAGAAGGGCATCGCCGTCAACTACACGAACGATCTGACCCAGATTTCCAACGGCAGCTTCACCTCCATTGTTGAGCTCCGCAACGAAACCGCCGACGACGATCTCCAGCTCGATGAAAACGGCAACGCCAATCTGAGCGCTTACTTCCTGGTCGGTCCCAACAACGAGCTCTACCTGAAGAGCAGCCCGGCGGCGCAGCAAGCCGTGGCCTTCACCCTTTCGCTCGACGCTGCGTACAGCGGAACGAGGACCTTCCAGATCGCCGCTAAGCTGTTGGATACTTCGAGCTTCGGAACTCCCGACAGCCCCCGCGAGCTCTCCTATCTGACTGCCGCCAACACCTGGAAGTCTCTTGGCACGATCCGTTCCGGCACGGAGCTGTATTACGAGCTGGATCCTACCCTCTGTCCGCAGCTGGACGGCGCTTTTATCGTCATCATCGGCGTTCCCTATCCCGCGGAACCCCAGGGCGGCGATTCGCAGACGGAGAACGTTTCCCTGGTCTCCCTGACCAAGGTAAAGTACAAGGGGTGGAACATCGAAGAGAAGTATTCCGATGAAATGAACTTCCTCTATTACAACAACGATCCCTCCACCGGCATCATCATCGGCGTTACGCCCGAAGGCAGCGAACAGCTCGGCGCCGTTATCCGTCTGCTCGCAGCCGCCCGGCCGCCAAAACCCGCGCTTCCCTTCAGTGACGTCCCCGCCGACGCCTGGTACGCCGATCCGGTGGCCTGGGCTTACAGCAACGGAATCACGGCCGGCGTCTCCTCCGACAGCTTCGGACCCGACCTGGTCTGTACCCGCGCGCAGGCGGTTACCTTCCTCTGGAAGGCTGCCGGCGCACCTGCGCCCGCCCAGAGCGTTTCCTTTACCGACGTTCCCGACAACAGCTGGTATGCCCAAGCTGTGGCCTGGGCCTATGAGAACGGGATCACCGCGGGCACCTCGGAAAGCACCTTCAGCCCCGGAGCCGTGTGTACAAGAGCCCAGGTCGCAACCTTCCTCTGGCGCTGTGCCGGTTCTCCGGTGAGCGACTGGGACTCCGGCTTTATCGACGTTGCTTCTGACGACTGGTACGCGCCTGCCGTGCGCTGGGCCGCGGAGAACGGCATTACCGCCGGCACCTCTGCAAATACCTTCAGCCCCACTCGGAACTGCAGCCGGGCGGAGATCGTGACCTTCCTCTACCGCAGTGCGGATTTCATCATTGGAGGCGAACAGGAATGAAAAAGACCTATCAAGCTCCCAGAGTCATCATGGAGGCGTTTGATGTGACGGCACAGGCAGCCAGCTGCAATGCAGTCCAGATCAGCTCCGCAGACGCGATGTGCGTTATACAGGACTCTGACTCCACCCCCGGTATGATAGACTTTGCCTTCTTCGGCGGCTTCCTCTACACGCCAGGCTGCACGATTCCTGTCCCGGATTATGATCAGAATACCGGTGACAGTCTCTGCTATCACACCAGCGTCGCCATGGTCTTCACCAGCTGAGCGATGGGCTGCACGCTGAATATCGCGGGACTGGGCTTTCATCTTGAAAGCCCGGTCCCCCTGGACCTGCATCCCCACTATATTCCCTATCTGGACGAGAGCAAGGACCCGGATGTGTTCATCCGGGTCCTCTCCGACCCGCCGGAATATCCCTCCGACGCGCCGGTGTTCTTTAACGGCAGAATGGCCGTGTATCAGACTTCCCAGGGCTGGTTCCGGGAGCATCGGATCTGGAAGTGGGCAGAGAAGGACCCTGAAAACCCCTGCCTGATTCCCGAGTCCGACGGCAGCTATTCCCTTCGAGTCCCCCCGGCGCGGCTTCCCTTTCTGGCAAATCAGTGTGAGTTTCTGTGGCTCCTGGCCCCGGAGGCCCGTCTGGCCGAGCGCCGACGGCTGATTCTGCATTCCGCCTCAGTGGTTCTCGACGGCAAGGCCTATGCCTTTTTCGGTCCAGCCCGTATCGGGAAGTCCACCCATGCGGCTCAGTGGACCACGACCCTGTGCGCTGCCCCCCTGACCGGCGACCGTACGGTTCTCGAATGGCGGGAGGACGGAAGCTTCCTGGCCTACGGCTCCCCGTTCTGCGGCTCCTCCGGCCTCTGTCTGCAGGAACGGGCTCCTCTGGGGGGACTCTGCCTGCTGGGTCAGGCCGCAGAAAACCGGATCGAGCTGCTTTCTCCCGCCCGGGCTTTCCGGGAGCTCTATGCCCAGACCATTGTCAACACCTGGGACAGCGCACAATCCTCCCTGCTCTGCGACGAGCTCACCGCCTTGATTGAGACGTATCCCATCTATCATCTGGACTGCCGTCTCGGACCTGAAGGCGCTCTGCTCTGTGCCGGCGTACTGCGGAGCGGGAAGCTCGCATAACTCCCCCCGCAGGGGGAAATCTCATTTTTGCTTTCCCGAAAGGAACCGCTATGAAACAAGACTATCCCATCCGTCAGATGCTGCTGCAGCGGGCCGCTCTGACCAAGGACCCCATCAGCGGAATTCTGGAGCTGACGCCCCGCTGCAATCTGCGCTGCCGGATGTGCTATATCCGCATGTCGCCGGAGGAGATGGCTCCCCGGGGGCGGGAGCGTACATTGGCGGAATGGCTTGCCATCGCTGAAGAGCTCCGGAACGCCGGCGTTGTCTTTCTGCTGCTCACCGGCGGAGAGCCATTGCTCCGCCCGGATTTTCCCCAGCTCTATCGAGCCCTGGCCGGTATGGGCTTTTCCATCTCCCTCAACACGAACGGCACGCTGATGAACGACGAAATCGCCGCGCTCTTCCGGGAGCTCCCCCCCGCTGCGGTCAACCTGACCCTCTATGGGGCCGGAGAATCGGCTTACGGACGGCTCTGCGGCGACGAGCAAGCGTTCCATCGGGCCTCAAACGCAATTGCACTGCTCCAGGCCAACGGAACTGCCCTGCGTCTCAACACAACCGTGACTTCCTGCAATCAGGAAGAGCTTCCGCGCATCGCTGCGTTTGCCAAGGCGCGGTCTCTGCCGCTCCGTGTCGTCACCTACCTGTTTCCGCCTCTGCGGCGGGACGGACCCGGAATGGAACGGCTCCCGCCGGAGGAGGCCGGCGCGCTCTCCGCCGAGAGTCGGCGCTGGACCGACGACCCGGAGCTGCTGGCCGCCCGGATCGCGGCGGTGAAGGCCAGAGTTCCGGAGCCCTGCGCCCCCGGGGAGGACTGTCTCGGAGGAAGCCGGGAGGGCCTGCGCTGCGTCGCGGGCAACTGTCAGTTCTGGATCGCCTGGAACGGAGAGATGTACCCCTGCGGCATGATGCCTGAGCCGGTGGTCTATCCCTTCCGTGACGGTTTTCTTGCTGCCTGGCGCGCTCTGACCGGGAGCTGTGCAAAGCTTCCGGTTGCCTTAGACTGTGAAGCCTGTTCGCTGAAGTCCTACTGCCTCGCCTGCGCCGCCGTGGCAAGAGCCGAGACCGGACGGACCGACGGTATTCCCGACTACGCCTGCCGTCTGACAGAGGCCTATTGCCGCACCCTTGGCAACATGGAATAACTTGTTCGAAAAATGCAACAACGCCCGCCGAGCTTCCCTGCGGAAGGTCGGCGGGCGTTGTTTGATTGAAATGCGAAAAGGCGGCGTATCAGCCCTTGACCGCACCGGCGGCGACACCCTTGATGATGTGCTTCTGGCAGGTGAGATAGAAGATGATGACCGGGATGATGGAAAGCAGAATCAGGGCCATTGTGGCACCCAGGTCCACCGTTCCGTAGCTGCCCTTCAGATACTGGATGTGGATGGGGATGGTACGATACTCGTTGATGTCCAGCACCAGGTATGGGAGCAGATAATCGTTCCAGACCCACATAATCTCCAGAATGCCTACAGAAATCAGGGTCGGCTTGAGCATCGGCAGCACAATGCGGAAGAAAATCCGAATCGGGCCGCAGCCGTCGATGGAGGCGGATTCCTCGATCTCAATGGGGATGGATTTGACAAAGCCGACAAACATGAAAATCGCAAGCCCCGCTCCGAAGCCCAGATAGACCACCGGGATGCTCCAGGGCGTGTTGAGGTGCAGACCGTCTGCGGTCTTCGACAGGGTATACATGACCATCTGGAACGGCACAACCATGGAGAAGACGCAGAGGAAATAGATGAGCTTGCAGAAGAAGGAATTGACCCGGGCGATATACCAGGCGGCCATGGAGGTGAAGAGCAGAATCAGGAACGTGGAGGACAGCGTGATAACGACGCTGTAGACAACACTCTTCCAGAAGGGATAGTTGCCAAAGGTCATGCCCTTGATAAAATTCCCCAGACCGTTCCAGCTCTCCCCATTGGGCAGGGCAAAGGTTTCAGATTTTACAAAGGTATTCTGCTTGAAGGAGTTGACCACGACGGTCAGCACCTGAAGAACGTAGATGATGCAGATGACGGCCAGAACAACGCTCAGGATCACCTTACGGCTGCGCTCGCCGGACAGCGTAGTTTGTTTCATTACTGCTGCACCTCCCGTTTGCGGGTATAGCTGAGCTGGATCAGGCCCAGCGCGGCTACAAGGACAAAAAATAGTACGGCCTTCGCCTGGGCCACGCCGGGGGACGTATTGCTGGAGCCGTAGAAGGTATTGTAAATATTCAGGGCCAGCATTTCAGTGGTCTTGACTGCTGAGCCGTCCGACTGGATGATAAAGGGCTGACCGGCTGTCAGAGCCATGTTCTGGTCGAAGAGCTTGAAGCCGTTGGTGAGGCTCAGGAAGGTGCAGATGGTGATGGACGGCATCACGTTGGGGATGGTGACCCGGAAAAGGGTCTGCCAGCGGTTCGCCCCGTCGATGCGGGCCGCCTCCAGCATGTCCTCCGGGACCGACTGGAGACCGGCGATGTAGATAATCATCATATATCCGATCTGCTGCCAGAGCATAAGGATGATCAGGCCCCAAAAGCCGTAGCGCGTTTCCATCAGGATGGAGGTCCCAAAGCGAGAGAGAATTCCGTCAAAGATCATCGACCAGATATAGCCGAGGACGATGCCGCCGATCAGATTTGGCATGAAGAAGACGGTACGGAAGAGGTTGCTGCCCTTGATGCCCTGGGTCAGGGCGTAGGCCACGGCAAAGGCCAGCACGTTGATGAGCACCAGGCTCACCACAGCAAAAAGTGCCGTGTACCAGAAGGCGTGGCGGAAGCTGGGGTCCTCCAGCGCCTGGATATAATTGCCGAGGCCAATAAACTTGGCGTCCGAAATCAGCCGGAATTTGCAGAGGGACAGCCAGATGCCCTGAACAAAGGGCCAGACAAAACCAATGGCAAAGGCCGCCACGACCGGTCCGAGGAACAGCAGGGCCCAGCGTCGGGTCGGGTTCTTCCAGAGTTTTTTAAGCGGATTCAGATACAAGGCGCTTCGCTCCCTTTCTTAGAAATAAACAGGGCGGACGATATCGCCCGCCCCGCGCTTGGATCGCGTTGGTCAAAGGATGACGTGACAGATTACTTGTTGGCAGCAGCGTATTGGGTGGCCCAGCCGTCCACGAAGGCGGTCTTGACAGCTTCCCAGTTCGCCGCAGACTGATCGGCGTTGTACTGGTTCAGCGCGGCGACCAGGGCAGCGCGGTAGTCGTCCACATTGGGCTGGTAGTTGGTGGCCCAGTCCATGACGTAGCAGCCATTGTCGGTGTACTTGGCAGCGTCGTTCAGGAAGCCGTTGGAGGAGGCGACAGCCTTCTTGTAGGGCATGATGCCCAGCTGCTCCACCATCTTGGCGGAGGCGTCGGCGTCGGTGACCAGCCAGACCATGAAATCAATGGTCGCCTGCTGATCGGCGGCGGAAGCCTTGGCGTTGACAGCCCAGCAGTTTTCGGTGCCGCAGTTCAGGCCGGCCTTCTCTTCGCCGTCCACGCCGCAGTAGTAGTGAATCATGGTCGCGTTGGGCACCGTCTCGGAAACGGCGGAGTACTCCCAGGAGCCGTTGACAAAGAACGCGGCCTTGCCGGTCTTGAACTCGTTCTCAGCGTCATGGCCGCCGGTGGCGAGGTCGGTGGGAGCGGTCAGGGAGTTGTTGATGCACAGATCGTACAGGTTCTTGAAGTTCTCCATGTACTTGCCGGTGAGAGAAGCGGGGCACTCGGTCCAGCCGCCGGCGTCGCGCTCTTCATAGAAGTACTCCAGGTTGGCCATATGACCGGTAAAGCGCCAGGAGGAGGAGCCGTCCATGTCGGAAGAGGAGAAGGCATCGAAGCCCAGCTCCCCGGCGCGGGCGTGGATGTCCTCGGCGACGGCCTTCAGGCCCTCGAAGTTCTTGAGCTCGTCCATGCTGTGGCCGGCCTTCTCGATGAGGGTCGGATTCACGATGATGCCGTAGCACTCGTAGCAGTAGCCGATGGAGCAGAGCTTGCCGCTCTCGTCATAGAGGTTGTAGGCGTCGGTGGACAGTTCCTTCTCAATGGCGGTTCCCTTGAGGTCCATGGCGTAGTCCTTCCACTGCTTGACGCCGGCCTGGTTGCCGATGATAAACAGGGTGGGAGCGCCGGACTTGTCCATCTCGGAGGTCAGGGTCTGGCTGTAGGTGCCGGAGGCGGCGGTGACGATCTTGACGGGTACGCCGGTCTTCTCGGTGTAGGTCTTGCCCAGGGCCTGGATGGTCTCGTCCAGCTCGGGCTTGAAGTTCAGCCAGTAGACGGAACCCTTTTCCCCGTCGGCAGGCTTGTCGGTCTCCGAGCAGCCCACGAAGAGGCAAAGAACCATGACGGCGGCCAGCAGGATTGCGAGTGTTTTTTTCATGTTGCATTCTCCTTTTTCGATTTTTAATTTTCCATTTATTTATTACGTCTGTTCGACGCAAATCAACGATTTGACAGAGCCAGCTTCGGATCAGAGCTGTCGGACGCTCTGGCCGAAGCGCGGGACCGCGTTCAGCACAATCTGACGATTGGGTCCGCGCCCTTCGATGAGATCTATCAGGGTCTGGACAGCGGTGCAGACGATCTCCTTCTGTGGCTGAACAAAGGTGGTCAGGGACGGGATCGTGTACCGGGTCAGCGCGATGCCGTCCACGCTGACGACCGAGCAGTCCTCCGGGACGCTTCGGCCCGCCTCGTGCAGCGCCCGGATGGCGGCGATCGCCATGGCGTCGGAGACGGCAAAGAGCGCGGTGAACGCCTCACCGTCGGCCAGCAGCTTTTTCGTTCTGCTGTAGGCCCCGGCCATATCATAGGAGACAGTCTCGGCCAGCAGGGCCGGGTCGAAGGGAACCCCAGCTTCCTCCAGTGCCTCGCGGAAGCCCATCCAGCGCAGCTCGCTGACAGAGCGGTCGCGGATAGAATCCAACAGAATGGCAATACGCCGGTGTCCCCGTTCCAGCAGAAGCTTCGCGGCGGCACAACCAGTCCTGCGGTCGTCGATGGTAACGGAGGAATACTGCTCCGGCGTGAGGTTTCCAAAGCTGTTCGTATAGGTACAGAGCACAAAGGGAACGTCCAGCGCGGCGATCTGTTCCTGGGTATAATCGTTGCTTCCACCCAGAAGAATCAGACCCTTCAGCCGCTTTGCACGGGCCAGCTTTGCTGCCGCGTCGAGCTCGTCCATGTCGGAGCGGATCTGATGCAGGATCGGCGTGTAGCCCGCGTCGAGAATGAGCTGGTCCATGGTCGGTATAAGCTCCGCAAAAAAGCTGTTCGCAATGCCTCGAAGCACCAGCCCCACCGCGTCGGATTCGAGCTTTACCAGGTCCCTGGCGCTGCCGTTCGGCACAAAATGGTGCTCCCGGATGGCGCACAGCACCTTTTCCCTTGCTGCTTCACTGACATTCGGATGGTTGTTCAACACCCGTGAAACTGTGCTGACGGACACGCCGCAGCACAGTGCGATATCCTTGATCGTCATGATCCTGCCTCAGTTTTTGTATATTGGAAACGTTTCCAATTTATATTTACACTATATCAAAAAACACATGAAAAAGCAATTATTCAATATCCACAATTAATGATCTTCTGTTTCGTGCAAAACCTACAATGCCGCAGATTCCGTCATGCGGACCCCGGCCATTTATGATACCGCAGCAGGACGCTGTGACTCACACGAGCCCGGTCACATGGTACCGATTCACATATTGTAGGTTTTGACGGATGCGTTTGAGAAAGCGGTTGACAAGTTCAAGCCTGCCGGATATACTGGACTTGGAAGGACTGGCCGCAGCCTTCCGCCGCGGTTTCTGCGAAAAGGCAATGAGATGTCCCGGCCGATGGCGGCAGCCATAAACAATCGGTCAAATAGACTGTGACAAGAGTTCTGATTATGAAATTCGATTCCAATTGTTCCTACTGCGCGGAGGGAAAGCTGCTGGACGCCTTTGGCATCATGATCGGCGAGTTTCCATGTCCAAAGTCATCCTCTTCAAGGAGCAGAGCCACCGGGGCCGCTGCATCGTGGCCTGTAAGCGCCATGTGGACGACATCACCGACTTGAGCAAAGAGGAGCGTCTCCAATTTATTGAGGATGTGAACCACGTAGCGGAGATTCTCCATCTGCTGTTCAAGCCGGACAAGCTCAACTTCGGCGCCTATGGCGATACCATGCACCACCTCCACGTACACTTGGTCCCCAAGTACAAGGACGGTTTTGAATGGGGCGGCGTGTTCCAGATGAAACCCCACGCACTGGAATTGGACGAGGCGGGATACGACGAACTGATTCGCATGATCCGCGAAAAGCTCTGATCGTACGGGTTCCGCTTCACTGCAACAGAGGGGCTTGCTGCAAAACAAACGAATTGCAGCAAGCCCCTCTGTATTTCTTCCGGACTCTGTTCGGAGAAGATTTGGCTCTGGATACGCCCCTTCTGCGAAACAGCTTGCCTTGGGGTATGTCCGACTTATTTTGCTTCTCCTCGTACGTCTGGCCCAGACCGGAGCTCCGGAGCGAGCCAGCCTTCCCGCGCCTTGACGCCGAAGCGAACTTCCAATTGATGCAGGGCCTCGTCGGAAATGGTGTTCACAAGGGGCAGGTGCGCGATTTTCAAATAGATTTCGGCGGCTTTTTCGGCTGTCTCGATCAGACCGAAGGTCTCGTCCAGGTCCCTGCCGGCGGCGTAGATGCCGTGCTGTGCCCAGACCACGAGGCGTGCGGTCTCCATCTTCCGCGCGGTGGCCTCGCCGATCTCGTTGGTGCCGCAAAGCATCCAGGGCAGGACATTGACGCCGTCGGGAAAGACGATGATACACTCCGTACACATCTGCCAGAGCGTGCGCGTGAACGCTCGTTCATCCAGGCTGTGTACATAGGTCATAGCGAGCAGATTGGCCGGGTGGCAGTGCATGACGACGCGGTTTTTCGGATCGACCTTCCGTCGCGCCGCATGGCTCATCATGTGGGCCGGGAACTCGGAGGTAAAGCTTCCGCCGTCGCTGAAGCCCCAAAGCAACTCCGCGTTTCTTCCGCCGTCTCTCAGGCGGACAATCCCAAGATTGACGTCCGGAGCGTACTGCACGTTCCTGAAATACTTGCCGGTACCGGTGACCAGGAAGCACTTCCCCTCCAGCTCCGGCGCGGCAAAGCCGGTGGAAATCACGCGGAGCGCATGAACGGCAGGCAGATATTCCTTCCATTCATTTTCATCCAGAAGCACAGACACGTTGCCGCCGTTGCGCTCGTCCCAGCCATGGTCGTACATGTTGGTGACGATCCGGATCATTTCCACCATAAAGGGAGCGCGCATCAGTTCTTTCATGTTTTCCTCCATCCAGTGTGATTTGGATTATGATAGCACACTTTCAGAGAAAATACAAGCCGCTTCGTATCTTCCACATTGATTGCCTTATGGAGTGTTCCCGCGGGCAGGAAGCTGTCTGTTATTCAGTAACAGACTGCTCCCTGCCCGGTTCTTACAGTATTAGTTGGCGCTTCCGCAAACAGCGTTTTTAGCGGATTCTACTGCGTTTTCGACGGAATCCGCGGCCTTGGAAACCGCCTGGCGGACGCAAGGCTGTTTGGGAAGCACGGTTGCCGCAATCGCGCCTCCTGCCATCCCTAAGCCGAGCGCGAAAGCAATCCCCTTGATCGTCATAGAAATCTCCCTCCTTTCGCCCGTATTTTACCCAAAAAAATCAGAAAAAACTCTGTAATTCTTTTCCGTTTTCTGCTATAATAGGAAAAAAGCTAAGGCGAGGTGTTTTCTGTGTCGATTGACGGTTTGCAAAACAAGATCCGAAAGCTCAAGACGCCGATCATGGTCGGGCTGGACCCGTCTCGCGAGCTGATTCCCCCGGAGCTGCTTGCAGCCTGCGCGGAAAAGGCCGGCGTCGGTCCTGAGGCCGAGGCCGCTAGCTATCTGCAGTTTTGCAGGGGGCTTCTGGACGCTTTGAAAAAGTACGTTCCCGCTGTGAAAATCCAATCTGCCTGCTTCGAGGCTCTGGGCTGGCAGGGCGTCAAGGCCATGCAGGAGGTCCTTGCCTACGCGAAAAAGCTCGGCTACTACGTCCTGCTGGAGACTATGCGGACAGACGTGGAGCATATCGCGGCCCTGAGCGCGCAGAGCGTCTTCGGCGGCCTGCAATACGGAGAGACGCGCAGCTTCCCCTACCCCTGCGACGGCCTGGTGCTGAACGGCTATCTGGGCAGCGACGGGGTCCGCCCGTATCTGCCCTATCTGCGGGGAGAGGACCCCAAAAACCTCTTCATTGTGGTGAAATCCTCCAACAAATCCTCCCCGGAGGTGCAGGACCTTCTCTCCGGCGATCGGGTGATCCATACCGCCATGGCGGACCTGACCCTGCGCTGGAGCACGGATCTCTTCGGAAAATGCGGCTACGGCGAAGTTGGAGCCGTGGTGGGTCTCAGCAGTCCCGGCGCGATCCAGGCGCTGCGCAAGCGCTATGACACGCTGTTCTTCCTGGTTCCCGGCTACGGGGCCCAGGGCGGCGTGGCCAAGCACGCAAGCTACGCCTTTGACCGCCTGGGTCACGGCGCCGTTGTCTGCGCTTCGCGCAGCATCATCGGAGCCTGGCGTGAGCAGCCGGGTACGGACTGGCCGGAGGCCGCCGTGCAGGCGGTGGAAAAAATGAAGCGGCAGCTGGAAAGCTACGTGACGGTGCTGTGATATGACGAAGCTTTATCTGATCCGCCACGCGGAGGCCGAGGGGAATATCTTTCGACGGATGCACGGTCAGTACGACTCGCTGATTACCCTGAACGGCCTGGCGCAAATTCAGGCGCTTGAACGGCGCTTTGCGGAGACTCCCATTGACGCGGTCTACGCCAGCGATCTTTACCGAACCCGGCGTACCGCGCAGGCGATCTGCGGACCAAAGAGATTGCCCCTGCATCCGGACCCGCGGTTCCGGGAGGTCTGTGTGGGTAGCTGGGAGGACCTCCCCTTTGGGGAATTGGAGCGCCGCTGGCCGGAGGAGCTGGCCGCCTTCAGCAGAGACCCCGAGCGGTGGATGATCCCCGGGGCGGAAAGCTACGAGCGCTACGCCGGACGCTTTGCCGCCGGCCTGACGGAGATTGCGGAAGCGCATCCCGGGCAGAGCGTCGCCGTCTTTACCCACGGCTGCGTGCTCTCCGGCGGCCTGCACAGGCTGCTGGGCATCCCCCACGACTCCACGCTGAGCGACAATACCGCGGTCTGTCTGCTGGAATATGAAGCCGGTCGCTTCTCCCCTGTCTATCTGTATGACAATTCCCATCTGAGCGAGGCGATCTCCACCCGGGCCCGGCAGCGCTGGTGGCGGAAGCAGGGCGGAAAATTCAATCTGTGGTTTCGCGACCCGGAGCCGGCGGACGCCGCGCTCTACGACCCGAACTGGGCTCCCGCGCCGGGCGACCGGGTCTGGATCGCAATGCTGGAGGAGGAAGCTGTCGGATACGCGGCCATCACGGACACGAATCTCTCCTGCCTCTGGCTGCGGCCTGAATACCGGCACAGACGTTTTGGGGACCAGCTCTTCGGCCAGGCTGTCATCGCTCTGCGGGCAAAGCGCGTCCGGGCGCTGAATATCGGCGTGCCGACGGCAGCTCTGGAAGCCCTGGCCTTCTTTGCCCATCTCTGCGGCAGCCCGGTCCAGATGGACGACGTCTATACCGTCTATCACATGGATATTGCCGTAAATTAAGACTTGTATTTCTTCGGAAATATGATATAATGTCCACGACAAACTTATAAAGGAGTGTGTACTATGCCTCTGGTAACTACTACCGAAATGTTCAAGAAGGCCTATGACGGCGGCTACGCCATCGGCGCCTTCAACGTCAACAACATGGAGATCGTGCAGGGCATCACCGAAGCCTGCAAGGAAGAGCATGCCCCCGTCATTCTCCAGGTCTCCAAGGGTGCCCGCGCCTACGCCAACCACACCTATCTGGTAAAACTGGTGGAAGCGGCTGTCATCGAATGCCCCGAAATCCCCATCGCTCTGCATCTGGACCACGGCCCCGACTTTGAAACCTGCAAGTCCTGCATCGACGGCGGCTTCACCTCCGTCATGATCGACGCCTCCTCCAAGCCCTTTGCCGAGAACATCGAGATCACCAAGAAGGTCGTGGAGTACGCCCATGACCACGGCGTCGTGGTCGAGGCCGAGCTGGGCACCCTGGCCGGCGTGGAGGACGAAGTGAAAGTCTCCGCCGCCGATTCCTCCTACACCCGCCCCGAGGACGTGCAGGAGTTCGTGGAGCGCACGGGCTGCGACTCCCTGGCCATCGCCATCGGCACCAGCCACGGCGCGTTCAAGTTCACCGCTGCCCAGTGCACCCGGGACGCCAACGGCAAGCTGGTTCCGCCTCCCCTGCGCTTTGACATCCTGGAGGAGGTCAGCCGCCGCCTGCCCGGCTTCCCCATCGTGCTGCACGGCTCTTCCAGCGTGCCCCAGGAGTTCGTGGACATCGTGAACCGCTACGGCGGGAAAATGCCTGACGCCGTGGGCATTCCCGAGGAGCAGCTGCGGAAAGCCGCAGCCATGAGCGTCTGCAAGATCAACATCGACTCCGACCTGCGCCTGGCCCTGACCGCCTGCATCCGCCAGCACTTCGCCGAGCACCCCGAGCACTTTGACCCCCGCCAGTACCTCAAGCCCGGCCGGGAGGCCATCAAGGCCATGGTGGAGCACAAGCTGGTCCACGTCCTGGGCTGCAACGGAAAAGCCTGAACAACAGCATAACCGCCAAAAATGGAGGCGCTTCCAAGCGAAGCACCTCCATTTTTCCATAAAAAATCCCAAATCCCCCGTTGCCTCGTAGAGTTTCGTGCCCGCAGGCGCGGAAAAAATTAAATCCATTTTTGCCGGAAACCGCGTTTTCGGCAAAAATTCTTTTCGCGGAGCGAGTGCGCCCTCCCCCGCGCCACCGCGCTCGCGCAGCGCCCTCTTTTTCAGACAAAGTCCCAAAGACTTTGTCTGAAAGTTTCCCGCTATTTCCGAACGGAATAAGAGAAGACTCAACAGCGCACTGTGACAGCTTTTCCAGAGGGGGCAAACCTATAATCTACTTACACTTTTTGGACAGGGGGAAGGAGCATGAAATGGAAAAACATGGTCTCGGCGCTCCGGGAGGCGCTGGTCAGCGGGGATCTGAGCCGTCAGCGGCCCCAGCTCGCCCAGGTGCTGAGCTGGGGTCTGAATCTGCTGTTGGGGCTGGTGCTGGCCATGGTGCCGTTGCTGGACGGCTGCGCGCCCTTCGGCGTGGCCATCGTGGCCCAGGCGGGAGCGGACGCCTCGGCAATCCTCTGCGGCATTGGGGCGGGCCTGGGCTATCTGCTGGCCTTCGGCTTTGAGACGGGCATTCGTTATGTGGCGGCCGTGGTGCTGGTGCTGACGGCCGCCTTCGCTTTCCGGGAGTGGAAGCTGGCCCGTTCGCTCTGGTTCATGCCCCTGGTGGCGGCCTGCTTCACCCTGCTCACCGGGGCGCTGGGAGCCATATCCGTGGTGCGGGGGCACTACGCGGTGGTGCCGCTGCTGCTGCAAACCTGCTTTGCCTTCGGCGGCTGCTATTTCTTCCGGGAGGCCCTGCGGGACGCGCCCAGGGACACGGAGACCGCCGAGATCCGGCACATGGTCTCCCTGGCGGTGCTGAGCGCCTGCATCCTGATGAGCCTTTCCGGCGTGCGCATCGCCGGGCCCTTGTCCCTGGGGCGGCTGGTGGCCGTCCTGGCGGTCATGCTGGCGGCCTACAAGGGCGGCGCGCTGGGCGGCTGTGCCATTGGAGTGACACTCGGCCTTGCCATGGACGTCGTGACCTATCAGACGCCCTTTTTCGCCATGGCCTACGGGGTTTGCGGCCTGGTGGCGGGCATTTTCTCCCGCCACGGGCGGCTGATGTTCCTGTCGGGCTTTGTGCTGACGGCGGCCACGGTGATGGTCTGCGCCTCCTATCCGGGACTCCGGCAGGAGCTGCTGATGGAGACGCTGCTGTGCGTCCTGGTCTTCGCCCTGGCCCCCCGGCGCATCCTGAGCCAACTGGGCAACGCCATCCGGCCCATCCCGGCCACGGAGGGGGAGAGCGGCCTGCGCCGCTACACCGCGAGAAGGGTGGCGAAACTGGGGGAGGCCTTTGAGGACCTCTACGCCACGGTGGACGCCCTGCTCAGCCGGGAGCAGGACGACGAGGACCTGTCCCGCATTTTCGACCGGGCCAGCGAACAGGTGTGCAGCCGCTGCAAGCGGAAAAACGAGTGCTGGAACGCCCGTTTTCTGGACACCCTGACCGCCTTCAACGACGCGGTGCCGGAGATGCAGCGCCGGGGCCTGCTGCTGCGCAAAGACCTCCCGGCCCACTTCCTGGAACAGTGCGTGGGGGCCGACGCGCTGGTGGGGGCGATCAACGGGGAACTGCGGGGGCAGATGTACCGCAAGCGCTTTCTGGAGCGGCTGAGGGAGAACCGCAGCGCGGCCTACAGCCAGTATCTGGACATGGCCCGGGTGCTGACGGACGTGTCAGAGGAATTGCACAATGCCTACGGCCCGGACGTCCTGGCCCGGCGCAGGCTCCAGCGCTATCTGGACGGGCTGGACCTGGACGCGGACATCGCCGTGTTCCGGGACCGCTCCGGGCGGCTGCACATCGTCCTGGAGAGCGCCCGGCTGAAAAACCTGCTGGACGGCCCCGGCTACCTGGACCGCCTTTCCGCCGTGGTGGGCCTTCGGCTCTGTCGTCCCGGGGGAGAGCGGGAAGGGGAGGGGCGCATCACGCTGCTGGAAGCCGAGCCCCTGAGCGCCTCCGTGGGCATCGCCACGCTGAAAAAGCAGGGGGAGTCCGTCTCCGGCGACCGGGGCACCTATTTCAAGACCGAGCAGGGCGTGCTGTGCATCATCCTGTCCGACGGCATGGGCAGCGGGGAGGACGCGGCGCGGGAGAGCGTGGCGGCGGTGCGCATCCTGGAGCGCTTTCTCCGGGCGGGCATGGACCCGGCCACGGCCATGAAGATCCTGAATTCCATGATGCTGCTGAAAAACGAGGACGACTGGGGCTTTGCCACGGTGGACCTGATGACCATCGACCTGTTCACCGGGGAGGCGGTCTTCTACAAATACGGCGCGGCCCCCAGCTATGTCCGCAGCGGGAAGACGGTCAAGCGCATCCGCAGCGAGACCCTGGCGGCGGGTTTGCAGAGCGGGGCGGAGGCCATGCCGGACGTGGTGCGGCTGCGGCTCAAGCCCGATACCCTGGCCATCATCGCCAGCGACGGGGTCATCGCCGAGACGGACGACGGCTGGATCCGCACGCTGCTGGCGGAATTCGACGGGGAGGACACCAAGAGCCTGGCGCGGGAGACTTTGCAGACGGCGCTGCACCAGTACGGGCGCGGGGACGACATGACCGTGCTGGCTGTGCGCATCGCCGGGCGGGCCTGAGGGATGCACGCGCTGCACACGCTGCTGCGGCGGATGCGCCGCACCCGGCCCGCTCGGACGCAGCGGTATCAGGCGCTGCCAAAGTGGTTAGACTGGGAACAACTGGAATCACGTCCAAGGCAGGAGGAGAGAACGGTGGTCAAAGGAACCAGCAAACGTGTTGTGGTGGTCAAGTCGCCGGACCCGAAGGTGTTCGAGCAGGCTTTCTTCATCGTGCGGGAAGACTTCGCCGGGGGCAAGGGGGGTCCAAGGCATGAGATCCTCCGGGAGGCGCAGGAGGTGGCGGACCGCTATCTCCACAGCGTCAGCCCGCCGGGGGGCAAGCGCCGGGGCAGACTGCGGCTCATTCTGTGCCTGGCCGGGGCGCTGCTGCTGGCCGGGGGCGCGGCCCTGGTGCTGTATCTGCTCCAGGGCTGAGGGCGGCGCTTTTCCGCGCTTTGTCGCAGATTTGTGGTTGCCAAGCCGGGCGAAAGATGCTAAACTGTGTGGTAGTTTTGTGAAAAGAGAATCGAAAGGAGGCCCCGCCATGAGCGCGATCGCCGATCTCTCTTTGGCCCCCTCCGGCGAGCGGAAGATCCGCTGGGTCATGGACCACATGCCCCTGCTGAACTCCATCGCCGCCGACTTTGAAAAAACCCGGCCCCTGGAGGGTGTGAAGATCACCCTCTCGGTGCATCTGGAGGCCAAGACGGCCTACCTCTGCCGGGTACTGGCCCTGGGGGGCGCTGCAATGTCCGTCACCGGCTCCAACCCCCTGTCCACCCAGGACGACGTGGCCGCCGCGCTGGTGCGGGGCGGGCTGGAGGTATTCGCCCACCACGGCTGCTCCGATGAACAGTACTGGGACGATCTGCGGGCGGCATTGGCCTTTGGCCCCAACGTCGTGGTGGACGACGGGGGGGACCTGGTCCACTTGCTCCACACGGAGCGGACCGACCTGCTGCCCGGCGTTCTGGGCGGCTGCGAGGAGACCACCACCGGCATTCACCGTCTGCGGCAAATGGCCAGGGCGGGGACGCTGCGCTTCCCCATGGTGATGGTGAACGAGGCGGACTGCAAGCACCTGTTTGACAACCGCTACGGCACCGGCCAGTCGGTCTGGGACGGCATCAACCGCACCACGAACCTGATCGTGGCGGGCAAACGGGTGGTGGTGGCCGGATACGGCTGGTGCGGCAAGGGCGTGGCCATGCGCGCCCGGGGCATGGGCGCCCGGGTCATCGTGACGGAGGTGGACCCCGTCCGGGCCATCGAGGCCCACATGGACGGCTATGAGGTTCTGCCCATGGCCGAGGCCGCCCCCCTGGGGGACGTGTTTGTCACCGTCACCGGCTGCAGCGGCGTCATCCGTCCGGAGCATTTCGTCACCATGCCCGACGGCGCGATCCTGACCAACGCCGGACACTTCGACGTGGAGGTGGACATGGCGGGACTGCGGGAGCTGGCGGAGGAATCCTGGGAGGCCCGGCAGAACATCCGGGGCTATCGGCTGCCCGGCGGCAAGACCCTCTACGCCATCGCCGAGGGCCGTCTGGTGAACCTGGCCAGCGGAGACGGGCACCCGGCGGAGATCATGGACATGAGCTTTGCCATCCAGGCCCTGTCCGTGTTGTATCTGGTGCAGAACCGGGGCAAACTGGCCCCGGACGTGATCCCCGTCCCGGCGGAGACGGACCGGCTGGTGGCCTTCCGCAAGCTGCAAACCCTGGGGATTGAGATCGACAGACTGAGCGCGGTGCAGAAAGCCTACCTCGGCCTGTGAGCGCATGAGAGAGAAAGGGGGGAGCCCCCATGTCCGAGCTGGACGAAAGGGAAGAAGTGCTGGAGGAGCTTTCCGAGGAGGAAGACTCTTTTGCCTATGAGGCGCTCCGCGACAGCCGCATCGAAGAGCTGACGGAGCTGCTGGAACAGAAGAAGATGAAGCCGCTCCAAAAGCTTTTGGAGGAGACGGAGGAATTTGAAGTCGCCGCCTTCCTCACGGAGCTTCCGGAGCAGCAAATGGCCATGGTGTTCCGTATGCTCTCCAAGGAACAGGCCGCCGCCGTGTTTGCGGAGCTGGATTCCCAGGAGCAGGAGTACATCATCAACTCCATCACCGACACGGAGCTGGGCGGCATTCTGGACGAGCTGTACCTGGACGACACCGTGGACATGATGGAGGAACTGCCCGCCAACGTGGTCAAGCGCGTGATGCGCATCGCCACGCCCCAGACCCGGGCGCTCATCAACCAGTATCTGCGCTATCCCGAAAACTCCGCGGGCAGCATCATGACGGCGGAGTACATCGACCTGAAAAAATACATGAACGTCCGGGAGTCCTTCGCCTGCATCCGGCGCATCGGCGCGGACAAGGAGACGGTGTACACCTGCTTTGTCACCAGCGCGGACCGCAAGCTGGAGGGCATCGTCACGGTGCGGGACCTGATCATGGCCGACGAGGACGCGGTGATCGCGGACATCATGGACGACCATGTGATCTTCTGCACCACCACCGACGACCAGGAGGACGTGTCCGGGATGTTCTCGGACTACGACCTGCTGGCCATCCCCGTGGTGGACCGGGAGAACCGCCTGGTGGGCATCGTCACCGTGGACGACGTGATGGACGTCATGGAGCAGGAGGCCACGGAGGACATGGAGATCATGGCCGCCATCACCCCCTCGGACCGCCCCTATATGAAGACCGGCGTGTTCGAGATCTGGAAAAACCGCATCCCCTGGCTGCTGCTGCTGATGGTCTCCGCCACCTTCACGGGGATGATCCTCACCTCCTTCGAGGACGCCCTGGCGGTGCAGGTGGTGCTCACGGCTTTCATCCCCATGCTGATGGACACCGGCGGAAACTCCGGCAGCCAGGCCAGCGTCACCGTGATCCGCAGCCTGTCCCTGGGGGACGTGGAGTTTTCGGACCTGGGCCGCGTCATCTGGAAGGAGATCCGCGTCTCCGTCCTCTGCGGCGCGACCCTGGCTGCCGCCACCTTCGGCAAGATCATGCTGGTGGACTACCTGATCATGGGCAACGAAAAGGTGACGGTCCTTGTGGCCGCCGTGGTCTGCCTGACCATGTTCCTCACCGTGGTCTGCGCCAAGGTGGTGGGCTGCACCCTGCCCATGCTGGCGGACAAGCTGAAACTGGACCCCGCCGTCATGGCCAGCCCCTTCATCACCACCATTGTGGACGCCATCTCCCTGCTGATCTATTTCACCATCGCCAAGACCCTGCTGCATTTTTGATGGACCGGAAAAAAACTCTTGCCTTTTCCGTCGCTTTGCTTTATAATAGCCTACGCGCCGGACGGAAGCGCCCGGCGCGGATATGCGGCTGTAGCTCAGTTGGATAGAGTGCCAGACTCCGACTCTGGAGGTCGTGGGTTCGAGTCCCGTCAGCCGTACCAAACACAAGAGTCCTGTCGAACGAGCTCGGCAGGATTCTTGTTGTGCCGTTTCAGCGGCGGCGGAGCAGGAAAAAGCGCTTGACAGAACGGCCTTTTGACAGTATACTGTTGGAGCGTCTGAAAAGCGCGGCGTTTTCCGGGGTGTAGCGCAGATGGTAGCGTGCTTGGTTCGGGACCAAGAGGCCGCGGGTTCAAGTCCCGCCACTCCGACCAAAAAAGTGTTCTTACAGGATCTGAGGATTTTGTAAGAACACTTTTTTATGCTTTCAGTTGCAGGAGCGGCCTTTCAATCGGGCCGCTCTTTTTCCATGTCCGACCTGTTCTGCTCCCTTTGCTCCATGCGGCGCACGACGTACTGTGCGCTCAGCCCCGTGAGGGTCCCGGTGACGACGGCGCTCAGCAGCAGCACCGGGAGATAAAAGGCGACGGCAAACGTGCGGTAGATCAAAATCGCGGCGGCGGTCTGGCCCAGGTTGTGCGCCACCGCGCCCAACACGCCGCAGACCCAGATCTGACGCAGGCTCAGAAGCCGCCGCAGCGGCAGCATCAGCAGATAGCACAGCAGCCCGCCCGCCAGAGAGAACAGCATGGCGCTGACAGCGCCCGCGAACACGCTGCCCAGGAAGATGCGCGAGAGCAGGATCGCCAGCGTGTCCTTTGGCCCAAGCCGGAACATGGCGTACACGGTGATGATGTTGGCCAGACCCAGCTTGAGGCCGGGGATCGGGACGGGCGGCGGGATCTGCGCCTCCAGCACGAAGATGATCAGCGCCAGGGCCGTGAGCAGCGCCGCGTGGGTGATGCGCTTCGTCATGCCGCGCCCTCCCGCTCCAGCGTCTCGATCCGATAGTTCAGGCCCTCCGCCGGGGTGAAACCCTCCGCCAAGCCAGGCGTCAGCAGCAGTCTGCCGTCCTCCGTGACCAGCGCCAGTTCAAAGTCCCCGTGGGCGCGCCAGTAGTCCGCCGCCCGCTCCGTGCCCATGACGAACAGCGCGGTGGAGAGCGCGTCGCAGAGAAGGCCCTCCGTCCCCACGACGGTGACGGAGATCAGGCCGTTTTTCGCGGGCATCCCGTCGGCGGGGTCCAGAATGTGCCAATAGACCGTCCCGTCCGCGTCCAGGAAATAGCGCTCATAGCCGCCGGATGTGACCACCGCACAGTCCCGGACGGAGACCACGCCCAGCAGCCCCGCGCCCTGGGGGTCCCGGATGCCCACGCGCCAGGCGCTTCCGTCCGGCTTGCCGCCCAGCGCCTGTACGTTCCCGCCCAGATCCAACAGGGCGCTATTCACGCCGCCGGTGCGCAGCAGGGCGCAGAGCTTGTCTCCCACATACCCCTTGGCCACGCTGCCCAGGTCGAGCTGCATCCCCGGGTCAAGCGACACGGTTCCGGCCTCGTTCAGCTTCACCCGGCGATGGTCCACCAGCGTCAGCAGCGCTTCCAGCTCCGACGGGGCGGGGACGCGGTAGTCGCCTGTGGTGAAGCCCCAGGCCCGCAGCACCGGATAGACGCTGAGATCAAGCGCCCCGCCCGTCTCCGCGCAGAGCGCGAGACCCCGGCGCAGCAGCTCCGCCGTCTCCGCGTCCAGCGTGCCCGTCCCGTTGCGGTTCAGCGCGGCGATCTGGCTGTCCGGGTCCGTGACGGAGATGCGCCGCTCCAGATCCGTGACTGCGGCCTCCGCACGCTCCAGCAGCGCTTCCTCCGCCCCAAAGGCGCGAATGCTCATATAGGTATCCATGGCGAAGAAACTGCGCTCCCGCTCCGTGGGCGCGGTGGAAGCGGAGTTCCCGCCGCAGCCGCTCAGCAGCAGAAAGCTGAGACAGAGAAGGCAGGCGGCCCGTCGCATTCCATCCCCTCCTTTTTTCAAGAGTTAGAAAAAACTAACTTCCCGTATGATTTATTGTAAATCCGCGGTGTTTTGTTTGTCAAGCTGGAAATTTGGGGATTGACATTTCTGCGCGTTGCTGTTATACTCCAACACGTCGCCGTGATTAGATTAGTCTAACTAACGTTAGCGGCTGATAACAAATCCAGAATGAGAGGTGTTATGATGAATGTGAAAAAGCTCAGACAAACGCTGGGACTGCTGCTCTGCCTGCTGACGCTGATCGGGGCGCTGCCGTCTGCGGCGCTGGCGGCGGAAGAGACCTATGTCCTGATGAACATCCCCTACGCCGACTTTTATGCATCGGAACTGGGCGAAACGGACAAGGCCGTGGACGCCGTAAGTTCCTCTACGCTGAATAAGCCCAGGACGGGTACGCTGGCCGGCGGCTCCTACCACGTCAATGCTGACGGCAGTGACATCAGCGGCGTCATCTATCCCGTGCTTGTCAAGGACTCTGCGGCGCTGGCGGGGCTGAACCGCCTGGACGATACGGCCCGCGTGGAGATCACCGTCGTGAACCGGGGTCAGGAGAGAACCACCGTCTATGAGGGCGCGGATGCGTTGTTTGAGGCTCCGAGCTACTCCTACTATGTGTTGAAAGAAAGGCCCGCCTGTTACAAAGAACTCTCCGTCACGAACGGCGCGCTGCGCTTTTCCGCTGTGCGCGGCGCGGCTTCCACACAGGAGGGCGTCGTCCCCACGCTGACGATGGGCGGACGGCATACAGACATCGAAATCGTTCTGGAAAACACAGCCGCCATCGCGGCGGATACCGTTGTCAGCGGCGTGGTGCTGACGGCTTCCGACGGCAGCCAATACGGGCTGCGCCACGTTTATAACATCTGGCGCGGGACGCAGCTGGGCTGGAACCTGGACGAAGGGGCCGCAGGGCTCGCCGGAAAGACGCTCACCAACATTCGATACTATACCCGTGACGCCATTCTGGACTATCCGGTTCAGTTGACCATCGGTAAGGCAGGCTATGTCCAAATGAACATCCCCTACGCCGAATTCTACGCCGCAGAGTTGGGCGAAGCGGACGCGCCGGACGCGGTCAGCGCGGCCACCAAAAACAAACGGAGCAACGGAGGCCTGGCCTCCGGCTCCTATCATGTCAGCGCGGAGGGCGACGGCGTAGACGGCGTCAGCTATCCTGTGTTCGTCCCGGATCTGGATATGCTGGATGCTGCGCTGGAGGTCACCGACGCACGCAGCGTGGAGATCACCACCAGCGCCCGCGGCCAGACGAATACCGCGACCTATGCGGGCAGGGATTCTCTGTTTGAAGCCCCGGACCATGCCTGGTATGCGCTGTCGGAGAAGCCCGCAAAGTACAAGACGCTCTCCGTGGCGGAGGACGGCGGCTTCCGCTTCTCCGCAGTGGGCGGGCGCGCCGCAACGGTGGAAGGTGTCAGCGCCACCGTGACCTACAACGGACGGCACACTTCCATTGAAATGGTACTGGAAGGCACGGAGGGGATCGCCAAAGGCGACGCCGTCAGCGCTGTGGTGCTGACCACCGAGGACGGCGCGAAATACGGCATGGGCCATGTGACGAACATCTGGCGGGCCACGGAGCTGGGTTGGAACCTGGACGAGCCGCTGGCGGCCATCGACGGAAAAACGATTACCAACATCCGCTACTACACCCCGTCTGCCGTGCTGGATTTCCCGGTGCAGATCGCCATCGCGGACCTGGGGGCCACCGGATACTACGATGTGCCGAAGGACGCCGACTATGCCGAGGCGCTGATCTGGGCCAGGAAAAACCGCGTCACCAGCGGAACCGGAAACGGGACCTTCTCCCCGGAACTGACCGTAAACCGGGCGACTCTGGTCACCTTCCTCTGGAAACGCGCCGGACAGCCGCAGCCTGAATCCGTCGAAACCCCCTTCACGGACATCCGGGAGGACGACTGGTATTGTAAAGCGGTCCTCTGGGCGGTTGAAAACGGCATCATCGACGGCACGGGCGCGGACCGCTTCAGCCCCATGCAGACCGTGGACCGCGCACAGATCATCGGCGTCCTCTGGAAAGCCGAAGGACGGCCCGCCCCCGCCGCGCAAAAGGCCTTTGACGATGTGAAGCCCGAGGCCTGGTACCGTGACGCCGCCTCCTGGGCGGCGGAGAAGGGCCTGATCGAAGCCGGAAGCAGCTTCCGGGCCGAGACGCCCTACACCCGCGCCGAGATCGTGTCCCTGCTCTATGCAACGGCGCGGTCTGATCCACAAAGCTGAGTTTTCCCACTTCTCCTTTTTGGCCGGGGTCGTCCGCCCGTCGGGCGTCCCCGGTGTTTTTTATCCTGGAACATGGAGGTGCCGTCTTTGGTTTTTCTGATCTCTCTCGCCCTGGCGCTGCTGCTGGTGCTACTGCTGGGCAAGCAGCTGCGGACCGCGCCGGGGCCGTTTTATCTCTGTGCCGCGCTGCTGTCCCTTGCCGTCGTGGTCTGCGCCTTTGCCGGGGTCCGCTTCCCGGCCTTTGTCAACAGCTGGATCTGGCCCATTTTCGCCCGGGGCGCGCTGGCGGGTGCGCTGTTTGTGCTGGTGATGGTGGCCGGAGCCTTCCCCAACGGTTCCAGGGGAGCGCGAACGCTGATGCCCGTCCGCGGGCCTCTGTCCATTCTGGCCGGGATTTTCACCCTTGCCCACAACGTGGCGTACGGCAAGACCTATTTCGTCCTGCTGTTTACGGACGCCGCCAGCCTGCCCACAGCGACGCTGCTGGCGGCCCTCTGCTCCGTCGTCATGGATCTGGTGATGCTGCCGCTGTGGATCACCAGCTTCCCTGCTGTCCGAAAAAAGATGCGGCCAAAAGCCTGGAAACGCCTGCAGCGCTGGGCCTATCTGTTCTATGCCCTGCTTTGCCTCCACATCCTGCTGCTGACCATCCCCAACGCGCTGCGGGGCCGTCTCGGTTACGGACTGACCGTGTTCGTCTACACCGCGATCTTCGTCGCTTACGCCGCCTGCCGGATTCTGAAAGCGCTGGCCCGCCGTCGGCAGAGCGAAACGGGGCTGGCGCGCCGCCAGCTGGTCGCCCTTTTCTTTGCGCGGCTGCTCGCTGCGGCATTGACGCTGGCGGTTTCCGCAGCGCGAGAGGCGCAGGACGGGGAAGGGGCTTCCGCAGCGGCCGTCTCCACGGAACCGCTCTCGGCGTCCGAGGCCTCGGAAGCAACGGAGTCTCTGCCGTCACCACCGCCCGCGCCGGAAAGCACGGACGCGTCGTCCACGCCGGAGCCCGACTTGACGCCGGAAGTGACGCCCACCGCGTCCGTCTCAAGCCCATCCCCGGACCCGGAAGCAAAGGGAGAAGCGCAGCCGGAACCGGAACCCACGGCCACGTCAGCGCCGACGCCGGAACCGGAGACCGCAGCCGCGCCCGAACCCACGGCGAAACCGGCACCGAAGCCGACGCCGGAACCGACGCCGCAGCCCACGGCGCAAGCCACCCCGACGCCGGAACCGACGCCGGAACCGACGCAGCAGCCCACCCCGGAACCCACCCCGGAGCCGACTCCGGAACCTACGCCCGAACCTACGCCGGAGCCGACTCCGGTGCCCACCCCCGAGCCCACGCCTGTCCGGGTCTATCAGGACGGGACCTACAGCGGATCCGGCGTCGGAAACCTGGGTACGGCCGGAGACGTGGCCGTATCCGTGACCATCCGGGACGACCGCATTGTGGACATCCGCATCACTGCGTTCAAGGATGACGTGGATTACTTCGACCCCGGCGCAGACGGTGCGCGGATGATCGCCGCCATGCTGTCCGCGCAGTCGCCGAATGTGGACGGCGTTTCCGGCGCGACCTATTCTTCCGAGGGCCTGCGCGCCGCCGTCCGCGCCGCTTTGAGCCAGGCCAGGAGATAAGACCTGTCCATACGAAACCGCACAGTTCTGACATGCCCATCGCGCAGTCAGAATTGTGCGGCCTTCGTGTTTATTTTTGAAACCAGCGCTTCTTCTCGTGGGGCGCCGATTCCACGCCCAGGCAGCGGTAGCCTGTGGCGTCAATGGCCTGTCGCAGCAGCGCTCCGTCCACGGCCTGTTCCGTCAGGAACACCGCCTCCCCCTTGCGCCGGTTGGCGCTGACTTGCCTGGCGGAGGGGATCGCCTTTCGGATCGCCTCGCTGATATGCGCCTCGCACATGGGGCACATCATGCCGTCGATTTTCACTGTGGTCTTGATCATGTGTCTCACCTTTCCAAAGCTCGTTTCCAGAAGTTAGGCTTATCTAATTGCTGATGATAGCACATCTGTTCCCGTTTGAAAAGACTTTTTTTTCCGCCGAGACGAAAAGCCCTCCGATCCGGCTTCCGCGCAGATCGGAGGACTTGCATGTGTGAGAAAGCTCAGCGGTACATTTGGGCATGTCTGCGAATGGCCTCGAAGGTCTCCACGCTCAGGTCGTGTTCGATCTTGCAGGCGTCCTGCCGGGCGGTCTCCGGGTTGACGCCCAGGCCGATGAACAGTTCGGTCAGGAGCTTGTGGCGCTCGTAAATCCGCTCCGCGATCTCCAGCCCCGGAGGGAGCAGCACGATCATCCCCGCCGGGTCCAGCGTGATATAGCCGCTCTCCCGCAGGCGTTTGGTTGCGTAGCTGACGCTGGGCTTGGTTACGCCCAGCTTTTCCGCCACGTCGATGGAGCGGATGTAGCCCCGCTCCTCCTTGAGCATCAGCATGGCTTCCAGATAGTTTTCTGCGGATTCATGGATCGTCATTTTCATCACCTGCTGAAAAGATTACCATAAAAATATGCAAAAAGCAAGAAAAATCAAAGTGCAGGGAAGTTCGCTCTTGACAACAAGAGTTAAGTATGTTAAACTCCCAGACGGTTAGGAGAACCTAACCTTTTGCCGAATCGCAAGTTAGTTTCATTTAATTCTGTGGCACGGTGCAAGGAGGGGGGAAAAGCGATGATGCCGCTGTATCTGTCGGGGGCGGGGGAGGAAGCCGTCATCCTGCGCCTGGGCGGGACGCCGGAGCTGAAAAAGCACCTGGAGGACATGGGCTTTGTCGTCGGCGGGACCGTCACGGTGCTGAATACCATCGGCGGGAACCTGATCGTCAAGGTCAAGGAGTCCCGCGTGGCCCTCAGCCGCGAAATGGCCGGGAAGATCATGGTCTGATCCAATTTGAATCGAAAAGGAGCGATGAGGATGAAAACACTCAGAGACGCGAAAGTCGGCGAGACCGTCCGGGTCGTGAAGCTGCACGGCGCGGGCGCGGTCAAGCGGCGGATCATGGACATGGGCGTTACGAAGGGCGTAGAGATCTACGTCCGCAAGCTGGCCCCGCTGGGCGACCCGGTGGAGGTGAACGTGCGGGGCTATGAGCTGTCCATCCGCAAGGCCGACGCGGAAATGATCGAAGTGGAGGAAAGGAGCGGCATATGAAAACTGGAATTCGCATCGCCCTTGCCGGCAACCCCAACTGCGGCAAGACGACGCTGTTCAACGCGCTGACCGGGACCCAGCAGTATGTGGGCAACTGGCCCGGCGTGACGGTGGAGAAGAAGGAGGGCCGCGTGCGCGGCCAGAAGGACGTGACCGTCACGGACCTACCCGGCATCTACTCTCTGTCCCCTTACACGCTGGAGGAGGTCGTGGCCCGGAACTATCTGATCGACGAACAGCCCGACGTGGTGCTGAACATCGTCGACGCCACGAATCTGGAGCGCAACCTCTATCTGACCACCCAACTGGTGGAGATCGGCATCCCCGTGGTCATTGCCCTGAACATGATGGACCTGGTGCGCAAGTCCGGCGACACCATCCACACGGAGGAACTGGGCCGCGCCCTGGGTTGCCGGATTGTTGAGATCTCCGCGCTCAAGGGCGAGGGGATCGACGCGGCGGTCCGCGCCTGCGTGGAGGCCGCCCAGGGGCCGAGGACCGTGCCCCAGCACAGCTTTTCCGGCGTGGTGGAGCACGCCCTGGCCCACATCGAGGAGATTACGGTCCACAACATGCCGGAGGAGCGCCAGCGCTGGTATGCCGTCAAGCTCTTCGAGCGGGATGAAAAGGTCCAGAGCAAGCTGGCCCTCAGCGACGGGATCAAAGCACATATCGAACAGGATATCGCCGCGGCGGAGCGGGAGCTGGACGACGACGCGGAGAGCATCATTACCAACGAGCGCTACATCTACATCGCGGGCCTGATGCGCGGGTGCTATCAGAAAAAGAACAGGACCAAACAGAGTACCTCCGACCGGATCGACAAGATCGTCACCAACCGCATCCTGGCGCTGCCGATTTTCATCGGAGTCATGTTCCTGGTCTACGCCCTGTCCATGGGCACCTCCATCGCCGACGGCGGCATTTCCATCGGCACCTTCCTGACCGACTGGGCCAACGACGTGCTGGGCGGGGCCTGGCTGACCGACGGCTCCCGCGCCATCCTGGAGAGCTGGAACGCCGCCCCCTGGCTGGTGGGTCTGATCTCCGACGGCATCCTGGCCGGCGTGGGCGCGGTGTTGGGCTTCGTGCCCCAGATGCTGGTGCTGTTCCTGATGCTTTGCCTGCTGGAGGACTGCGGCTACATGGCGCGCATCGCCTTCATCATGGACCGCATCTTCCGCCGCTTCGGCCTGAGCGGCAAGAGCTTCATCCCCATGCTGGTGGGTACCGGCTGCGGCATCCCCGGCGTCATGGCCTCCCGCACGATTGAAAACGAGCGTGACCGCCGCATGACCATCATGACCACCACCTTCATGCCCTGCGGGGCGAAAATGCCCATCGTCGGCCTGATCGCGGGCGCGCTGTTCGGC
>JAFWTG010000075.1 GCA_017519005.1 Oscillospiraceae bacterium
CAGGGCCCGGACGGACGCCGCCGACGCCCTGGCGCGGCTGGAGGACCTGGCCGCCCGGCGTACGAAGGCCTATGAGGAGGCTCTGGAGGCCCGCCGGGAGGACGGCGCCCTGGCTGCCCGCCGGGAGGAAGCCGCCGCCCGTCTGGCGGAGCTGGACCGTCAGCTGGCCCTCTTCGACCGGCTGGCGGAGGCCCGGCGGAAGCAGGCCGAGGCCGAGCGCGGCCGCGCGGACTGCCTCGCCCGGCGGCAGCGCCTGTCCGTGGAGCTGGAGGCGAAGGAGACGGACCGGCAGACGGCCGCGGAGGCCCTGGCGGGTCTGGAAAACGCCGAGCTGCTGAACGCCGAGGCCCGGCGGGAGGACGCCGAGGCCCGGCGGGTTCTGGACGCCCTCAACGGCCCCGGCGCTCTGCGGGATCGCCTGCGGGCTCTGAACGACCGGGACGCCGCCCTGCGGGACCAGGATTTGAAATATCAGGCCTTCGTCCGCGCCGTGCTGGACTGTCGTTCCCGCTCCGATCTGCTCTACCGCCGCTTCCTGGCGGGGCAGGCGGGGCTGCTGGCGGCGGAGCTGCGGCAGCGGGTGGAGGCCGAGGGCAGCGGGCTCTGCCCGGTCTGCGGCAGCCGTCTGGGGCCGGAGCAGCTGTGCCGCCTGGCCCACGCCGACGCGGAGCTTCCCAGCCAGGAGGACGTGGAGCGCGCCAAGGCGGAGGCCGAAACCATGGAGCAGGACCGGCAGAAGAAGAAGGAGCGGCTGGACGGTATTCACGCCAGGCTGCGCTCCGACCGGGAGCTGCTGGTCCAGGCGGCTGCCGCCCTGTGGCCGGACTGCGCGGACTGGGATACCCTCTCCGCCCCCGGCTGGCTGGAGCGGACAGAGGCCGGAGTCCGGGCGCGCTGCGCCGCCGCAAAGGGGGCTCTGGACACCGCCCGGGAGGCCCTGCGCCGGCAGGAGGCCCTGCGGAGCCGCCGGGACCAGGCGGAGCAGGCCGCAGCGGAGCTGCGGACCCGGCTGGACGAGGCCCGGACCGCCCTGACGGAGCGGGAAAAGGCTCTGGGCGCCGCGGAGGGCGAGGCGGCTCTGCTGCGGCAGCAGCTGCAGATTGAGCGGCGGGCCGACGCCGAGGCCGAGGCCCAGGCGCTCCAAGCCGAAAGCGACCGGATCACCGGGCTGTTGGCGGCCCGGGAGGATGCGGAGCGGCGGAGCAAGGAGGCGCTGGACCTGGTGAACGGTCAGCTGCGGCAGGCACGCGGCGCCCTGACGGAGCGAGAGGCCGCCCAGCGGGAGGCGGAGGCCGCGAAGGCCGCGGCCCTGGCCGAGAGCGGCTTCCCGGACCCCGGGGCGGTGGCGGAGGCCCTGCTCCCCTGTCGGGGCACGGAGCCGGAGCGCTGGCTCCGGCAGGAGCGGGAGGCTCTGGCGGCCCACGACCGGGAGCGCGGGGTCCTGGCGGAGAATCTGAGCGCCCTGCGTACCCAGACCGCGGGCCGGGCGCGTGTCGATCTGAAGGCCCTGGAGGCGGACTTCGCCCAGGCGGACGCGGCGTGTCGGAGCCTGCGGCAGGAGAGCCGGAGCCTGGGGCAGCAGCTTGACGAGCGGAGCCTGATCCGGCGCGAGGCCGCGGAAGCCCTGGCGGCGCTGGACGCCACGGCAGGCGCGTGGACCACTCTGAGCCGTTTGGCGGACTGCGCCGTGGGCAGCGCCGGCGCCGGCGGCAAGCTGAGCTTTGAGCGCTACGTGATGGGCGCGGTGTTCCGGGAGATTTTGGAGCAGGCCAACCGCCGTCTGGACCGGATCAGCGGCGGCCGCTATCAGCTGGAGCACAAAACCGCCGCCGGGCGCAGCAACGCCCAGGCGGGCCTGGACGTGGAGATTCTGGACCTGTCCACCGGCAAGCGGCGGCCCTCCGCTTCCCTCTCCGGCGGCGAGGCCTTCTACACCTCCCTGGCTCTGGCTCTGGGCCTGTCGGACGCGGTGCAGAGCCGCGCCGGCGGTATGAAGCTGGAGGCCCTGTTCATCGACGAGGGCTTCGGCAGCCTGGATGACGACATGCTGGACAACGCCCTGGAGGTGCTCAACAGCCTCAGCTGCGGCGAGCGCCTGGTGGGGATTATCTCCCACGTGGACAAGCTCAGCGCCAGCATTCCCCAGAAGCTCGTCGTGAAGCACGGCCCTGCCGGCAGCAGCGTGCGCCTGGTGCTGTGAAGCCGCCCCGCCAGGCGTGTCATTCCGAGCAAAGCGAGGAATCCGCATCCCCCGTCCCCGGCGATCTGGCGAGGGAAGATGGAAGAGGGAAGATGGAAGAAGTTGTGGTATTTTTCAATTCTGCGAATTGAAAAATGAAATATCATTTTATCCCGAAGGGATACCACAATTTTGCATTTTGCATTTTGCACTTTGCATTTTGGCGCAGGTGCAAAGGGCCGGCAGATTACCGGCGCTCCAGGCGGGGTGCATTGTGGCGCACACTGTGCGCCGCTACGGGCGGGGTGCATTGTGACGCACACTGTGCGCCGCTACAGGCGGGGTACGGCGTGGCGAGCAATGCTCGCCGCTACGGGCGGGCCTGTTCCCTGTTCCCCGGTCCCCGATCCCCCGTCCCAGTTACCAGTTCCCTGAAACAACGCCGGACGGCCTCCCTGCGGAAGCCGTCCGGTTTTCGTGAAGCCTCATCTGCGCTTGTCTCATCCTGAAAAGCGCAGACTTCTTAATTCTTACTTCTTAATTCTTACTTCTTAATTCTTTAGTACGCCACGCCCCACAGGATGGACTTGACGGCCTTCCTGCCGCAGACGGGGCAGACCTCGTCGATGTGCTCCTGGGCGAAGGGCATGCAGCGGGAGGACATGCCGGCCTCTTCCTTCATCTTGATCTCGCAGGCTTCGTCGCCGCACCACATGGTCTTGATGAAGCCGCCGTTCTCCTCCTGCAGGGCCTTGGCCTCGGCCAGGGAGTGAGCCTCGTAGATGTGCTCGTCCAGGTTCTTCTTCGCCCGCTCGAACAGGCTGTTGTGGACGGCCTCCAGCAGCTCCGCGACCTTGGCCTCCAGCTCGTCCACGGAGACGACGGTCTTCTCGCGGTTGTCCCGGCGGACCAGGACGCACTGGCCGTTCTCCATGTCGCGGGGACCCATCTCCAGGCGCAGGGGCACGCCCTTCATCTCGTACTCGGCGCACTTCCAGCCCAGGGAGTTATCGGAGGCGTCCATCTTCACGCGGACGCCGGCGGCCAGGAGCCGATCCTTCAGCGCGGTCGCGGCCTCGATGACGCCGGGCTTGTGCTGGGCCACGGGCACCACCACCACCTGGACGGGAGCGATCTTCGGGGGCAGGACCAGACCGTTGTTGTCGCCGTGGGTCATGATGATGCCGCCGATGAGCCGGGTGGAGACGCCCCAGGAGGTCTGGAAGGGGTTGACCCGCTGGTTGTTCTTGTCGGCAAAGGTGATGTCGAAGGCCTTGGCGAAGCCGTCGCCGAAGAAGTGGGAGGTGCCGGCCTGCAGGGCCTTACGGTCGTGCATCATGCACTCGATGGTGTAGGTGGCCTCGGCGCCGTTGAACTTCTCCTTCTCGGTCTTCTGACCCCGGGTGACGGGCATGGCCAGGACCTTCTCGCAGAAGTCGGCGTAGACGTTCAGCATGCGGATGGTGAACTCCTGGGCCTCCTCGGCGGAGGCGTGCATGGTGTGGCCCTCCTGCCACAGGAATTCCCGGTGGCGCAGGAAGGGGCGGGAGGTCTTCTCCCAGCGGAGCACGGAGCACCACTGGTTATAGAGCTTGGGCAGGTCGCGGTGGGACTGGATGACGTTCTTGAAGTGCTCGCAGAACAGGGTTTCGGAGGTGGGACGGATGCAGAGACGCTCCTCCAGCTTCTCGGTGCCGCCCACGGTGACCCACGCGCACTCGGGGGCGAAGCCCTCCACGTGATCCTTCTCCTTCTGCAGCAGGGATTCGGGAATCAGCATGGGCATATAGACGTTTTCCACGCCGTTCTTCTTGAACTCGGCGTCCATGATGCGCTGGATGTTCTCCCAGATGGCGTAGCCGTAGGGCCGGTAGATGAAGATGCCCTTGACGGAGGAGTAGTCGATGAGTTCCGCCTTGGTGCACACGTCGGTGAACCACTGGGCGAAGTCCCGTTCCATATCGGTGATCTGCTCGACCTTCTTGTCCATTTTCTTGTCGTTAGCCATAGTCTTGTCTTCCTTTCAAGGCTGGTTGATTTGCGCATATATTATATCACGCCTGTCAAGAGCTCGCATAGGATACAACAGGTCCCAAATTCGGAAGGGACCCGGCCGCGGAGCGCAGCCCGCGCCCCGGCGGCCAATCCGTCCGATTTTCCCCTCCATGGAGGTTTGTATGGTACCAGTAACCATTTTCCTCGACGACGCCGCTGCGGAATTCTACGCCCGGGTGGCCCGCGCCGCGGGTGAGCGGGTGGAGACGGTGCTCTCCGACGCCCTCTTCCGCCTGGCCGGGGAGCTCTCCCTCAACGCCCTGGCCGTCGCGCAGAAACCTCCCGATTCCTAAAACCGACGCAGGGGGCGGCCAACGGCCGCCCCGCAGCGCGTCAAAAAAGTTAAGAATGAAAAATTAAGAATTGAAAAGTGTGGTATCGTTCAAATTGCCATTTGAACGATGAGATTGGAACGGGTGCCTGAACGCCGGACGGCCGAGCGCCGTCCCCACACGGCTTCCCCACCCGTAGGGGCCGAAGCCCACATCGGCCCTCGTTCGCCGCTGGCGAACGATCACCCGCAGGGCGATCCGCCGCGGCCGGTCGGTCGTCGGGATTTGCCTGCGGCAAATTGCGTTCGTGCCGAACGCCGGGCGATCAATGATCGCCCCTACGGCGCGGTACGCTTCGGAACAGCGTACAGGAGTACGGGTCCTTAGACTTCGCTGCGCTCCGCTCAGGACGACAAGGGGGAAACGTTTCCGCGTTTTGTCATTCCGAGCACAGCGAGGAATCCGTAACCCCCGTTCCCTGTTCCCTTGTCGATGCGGGGTATGGCGGGACGGGAGACCCGTCCCCTACGGGCGTGTCATTCTGAGCGCCCTAAAGGACTAGCTTCGCGTCGAAGCGAAGAATCCGTACCCTCCGTCTCCTATTGCCTATTGCCTGGTGCCTGATGCCTCATCCGTGCGGGGTACGGCGTGGCGAGCAATGCTCGCCGCTACAGGCGTGCCTGTTCCCCGTTCCCCGTTCCCTGTTCCCTGTTCCCTTATGCTTGCATTTTCTTCCCGGATATGATAGAATAACCAAAACGGAACGGATCGGAGGAGCTGCCCCATGAATACGGAGATCAGACAACTTTTGGAGGACGTGCGCAGCGGGGCGCGCTCCGTGGACGAGGCCCTGCTGGAGCTGAAAAAGGCCCCCTTCGCGGAGCTGGGCTACGCCAAGGTGGACCTCCACCGCCGCCTGCGCCAGGGCGCGGTGGAGGTGATCTACGGGGCTGGCAAGACCCCGGAGCAGATCGCCGGAATCCTGCGGGTCATGCAGGCCAACGGCCAGAGCCGGGTGCTGATCACCCGGCTGGACGCGGAGAAGGCCGCAGCGCTGGGCCGGGACTTCCCCCTCCGCTATGAGGCAGCCCCCCGGGTCGCCATGCTGGGCGAGCCCCCGGAACCCGACGGCCTGGGGACCGTGGTCGTCGCCACCGGCGGCACCAGCGACCTGCCCGTGGCCGAGGAGGCCGCCCTGACGGCGGAGTTCCTGGGCAGCCGGGTCACCCGGCTCTACGACGTGGGCGTGGCGGGGCTCCACCGAATTCTGGCCCATCTGGACGAGCTCATGGGGGCCTCGGTGGTGGTAGCCATCGCCGGCATGGAGGGCGCGCTCGCCAGCGTCCTGGGCGGGCTGGTGGACTGCCCGGTGATCGCCGTCCCCACCAGCGTGGGCTACGGAGCCTCCTTCGGCGGGCTCTCGGCCCTGCTGTCCATGCTGAACTCCTGCGCCAGCGGCGTCAGCGTGGTCAACATCGATAACGGCTTCGGCGCGGGCTTTTTGGCGAACCGGATCAATCACATGGGAGGTAAAACATGAAAACGCTCTATCTCGACTGCTCCATGGGCGCGGCGGGCGATATGCTGACGGCGGCCCTGTTGGAGCTGCACCCCGATCCCGCGGGCTTCGTGGACAGGCTCAACGCCCTCGGTCTGCCCAGTGTGGAATTCCGCGCCGAGCCCTCCGTGAAATGCGGAATCACCGGGACGCACATGCGCGTGCTGGTGCGCGGCGAGGATGAGCATACGCACGAGCATCTGCACGGGACCTCCCCTCATCCGTCAGCGCCCGAGGCGCTGACACCTTCCCCCCAGGGGGAAGGCTTTGGCGCGGAGCATGAACATACGCACGAGCACCATCACGACCACGAGCATGAGCATGAGCACCATCATGACCACGACCATGAACACGACCATGAACACGCGCATGAGCACGGGCACCATCACCACGCCGACCTGCACGGAATCGGCCATCTGGTCCGGGAGCACCTGGCGCTGCCGGAGGCGGTGCGGGAAGACGTGCTGGCGGTCTACGGGCTGATCGCGGCGGCGGAGAGCAAGGTCCACGGGGTCCCGGTGGAGCAGGTCCACTTCCACGAGGTGGGGGCTCTGGACGCGGTGGCCGACGTGACGGCGGTCTGCCTCCTGCTGCGGGAGCTGGCCCCGGATCAAATTCTGGCATCGCCCGTCCACGTGGGCAGCGGGCAGGTCCGCTGCGCCCACGGGCTCATGCCCGTCCCCGCCCCCGCCACGGCGGAGCTGCTGAAGGAGGTCCCCATCTACGGCGGCCAGCTCCGGGGCGAGCTCTGCACCCCCACCGGGGCTGCGCTTCTGAAATATTATGTCAACTCATTTGGGCCCATGCCGCCGCTGCGGGTCTCCGCCGTTGGCTACGGCATGGGGACCAAGGACTTCCCCGCCGCCAACTGCGTCCGGGTCATGCTGGGCGAGACGGAGGGGGCTCCGGCGGGCGGGCGCTCAATGAGCGCCCCTACAGAGCAGGATGTTGCTGACAAGGTCGTGGAGCTGGCCTGCAATCTGGACGACATGACCGCCGAGGACCTTGCCTTCGCCGCGGCGCGGCTGCTGGAGGCCGGGGCCCTGGACGTCTGGACCCAGCCCATCGGCATGAAGAAGGGTCGCCCCGGAACGATGTTATGTGTATTATGTAAACCCGTCGATCAGGCAGCCATGACGGAACTGCTCTTCCGCTACACGACAACCCTGGGCGTCCGGGCCTGCCCCATGGAGCGGGCCGTCCTGGAGCGGAGCCTGGAGGTACTGGAAAGCCCCTGGGGTCCGGTCCGGCGCAAAACCGCCTCCGGCTGGGGCGTGGAGCGCAGCAAGTACGAATACGAGGACCTGGCCCGGATCGCCGCCGCCGAGGGTGTCAGCCCCCGGGCGCTGCGGGAGCGCCTGGACAAGTATTTTCAATAGGATCGCACAGCGGCGGGACCGCCCCGGAAGGGGCAGGTCCCGCCGTCAGACCGTCGTCGCCCGAATCGGCGGCAGCGCGGCGCGGGCAGACCGCGCCAAGCTTGGATTTGTCGGGCTTATCCGTAGGGGCCGATGCCCACATCGGCCCTTGCCCCGTTCGACAGGAAGGGCCGATGTGGGCATCGGCCCCTACAATCAAACAAATCCCGCTCAGAAGAATCCTTGCACAGCGCCGGCGGCGCTTTTTTCCCGCTTTACAAACACCGAAACATCTGATATAATAAAAAATAATATATAAAGGGTAAATTTGCCCGTTTTGAGGTTATTCAAATGACTGAACTTTCCAAAATCCGGAATTTTTCCATCGTGGCCCACATCGACCACGGCAAGTCCACCCTGGCGGACCGGCTGCTGGAGGAGACCAAGACCGTGGACAAGCGGGAGATGGAGGAGCAGATTCTCGACAACATGGAGCTGGAGCGGGAGCGGGGCATCACCATCAAGGCCCGGGCCGTGAAGCTCAACTACCGGGCCGACGACGGGGAGGACTACGTGCTGAACCTGATCGACACCCCGGGCCACGTGGACTTCAACTATGAGGTCTCCCGCTCCCTCACCGCCTGCGAGGGCGCGGTGCTGGTGGTGGACGCCTCCCAGGGCATCGAGGCCCAGACCCTGGCCAACACCTATCTGGCCATCGACGCGGGGCTGGAGGTGCTGCCGGTGGTCAACAAGATCGACCTGCCCGCGGCCCGGCCCCAGGAGGTCAAGAAGGAGATCGAGGACATCATCGGGCTGCCCGCCATGGACGCCCCGGAAATCTCCGCCAAGAACGGCATCAACATCCACGCCGTGCTGGAGATGATCGTCCGGGACGTACCCGCCCCCAAGGGGGATCGGGACGCGCCTCTGCAGGCCCTGATCTTCGACAGCCAGTATGACAGCTACCGGGGCGTCATTGTCTATATGCGGGTGATGAACGGCACGGTCCGGCCCGGCATGGACGTGAAGATGATGGCCTCCGGGGCCGTCTACAAGGTGGTGGAGTGCGGCTATCTGCATCCCAAGGGCATGGTCCCCGCCGAGGCCCTCGGCGCGGGTGAGGTCGGCTATCTCACAGCCTCCATCAAGACCATCGCGGACACCCGGGTGGGCGACACCGTCACCGGGGCAGAGAACCCCGCCGCCCAGCCCCTGCCCGGCTACAAGACCTGCCAGCCCATGGTCTACGCCGGCGTCTATCCCGCCGACGGCTCCAAGTACGGCGACCTGCGGGACGCTCTGGAGAAGCTGAAGCTCAACGACGCCTCCATGTACTACACCCAGGAAAACTCCATTGCCCTGGGCTTCGGCTTCCGCTGCGGCTTTTTGGGCCTGCTGCATATGGAGATCATCATGGAGCGGCTGGAGCGAGAGTTCAACCTGGACCTGATCACCACGGCTCCCAACGTGGTCTACGAGATCGACAAGACCGACGGCAGCCACATCGAGGTCTACACGCCCCTCAACTACCCCGACCCCATGGAGATCGCCCAGGCCTACGAGCCCTACGTGAAGGCCAGCATCATCTCCCCGCCGGAATACGTGGGCAACATCATGGACCTCTGCCAGTTCCGCCGGGGCGAGTTCAAGGACATGAGCTATCTGGACCAGTCCCGGGTGGAGCTCCACTACGAGATCCCTCTGAACGAGATCATCTACGACTTCTTCGACGCCCTGAAATCCCGGACCCGGGGCTACGGCTCCCTGGACTATGAGCTGATCGGCTACCGGCCCTCCAAGCTGGTGAAGCTGGACATTCTGCTGAACGGCGAGCTGGTGGACGCCCTGAGCTTCATCCTCTTCGCCGACGAGGCCTATGCCCGGGCCCGGCGCATCTGCGAGAAGCTGAAGGAGAACATCCCCCGCCAGATGTTCGAGATCCCGGTGCAGGCCGCCATCGGCGGCAAGATCATCGCCCGGGAGACCATCAAGGCCCTGCGCAAGGACGTGCTGGCCAAGTGCTATGGCGGCGACATCACGAGAAAGAAGAAGCTGCTGGAAAAGCAGAAGGAAGGCAAAAAGCGTATGCGCACCTTCGGCACGGTCTCCGTACCGAGCGAGGCCTTTATGGCAGTCTTAAAGATGGACGAATAATGATAATAAAGAAGGAGAAAACCATTTATGAAACCTGCCCTTGCGTGCTTGTTGTGTCTTTCCGTTCTGTTACTACTCCTGTGCGGCTGCGGGAGCAAGACCGGTGAGGCGGCTCCAACCAAGCCATTCTATGACAAGTATAAAGAAGCAAACGAGGCATACTTTGGAGCGGAATTATATACGGAATTGCAGCATTCTATGACAGAAGAAGAAAAAGAGCTCGGAGAAGAAGTTGTCCAAAAAATGCAAAGCGTTCTGGAATACGTCGGATCGGAAGCCGAGGCAGATGCTGACGTAGGCGCTCTGTCCAGATATTATTGGTTCCCGTACTACGAACAGCCTGCCAAAGCGGAAGCGTCTGCCACGCTTGCCACATGCGTGAAGCAGGAATCAGAGTTCCATGTCTGGGTTGAATACACACAGGTGCGGTATGACGAAACCGGAGAATCGACAAATGGAAGCTGGGACTGCCTTGCGCTTTTGATCGTCTCTCCCGATAAAGAAGGCTGGACCGTCACAGAGATTCGCGAGCACCCATGATCTTTTTGCTTAGTAAAGTTTCTGATTATTGGATGGCAATCTGAAATCCTCCGAAACTCTTCACTTATCACTCTTCACTCACAAGGAGCGCCCATGAACGAGCTGAAACCGTTAGGCATCTACATCCACATTCCCTTTTGCCGCAGCAAATGCCAGTACTGCGACTTTTACTCCATCGGCGGCAGCCGGGACCGGCGGCTGGTGGACAACTATATGCAGGCCCTGGCGGAGCACTTCAAGGAGACCGGCCCCCGGGCCACGGACTACGTGGTGGACACGGTCTACTTTGGCGGCGGCACCCCCTCCTTCTTCGGGGCGGACAATCTGCGGCGGATCTTTGCCGAGCTGCAGCACCGCTTCCGGGTAGACAAGGAGGCGGAGATTACCTTTGAAGCCAACCCGGACTCTGTCTCCGAGAGCCTTTTGAAAAAGCTCCGGGCGGAGGGCTTCAACCGCATGTCTCTGGGGGTTCAGTCGGACCGGGACGACGTGCTGCAGAAGCTGGGCCGGCCCCACAGCTACGAGCAGGCGGTGAACGCCGTCCGCCTGGCCCGGGCCTGCGGCTTCGAGAATATCTCCCTGGACCTGATGTACGGCCTGCCCAATCAGACCGCCCCCCAGTGGGAGGAGACCCTGCGCCACGTGCTGCATCTGCGGCCGGAGCACCTGTCCTGCTACGGGCTGAAGGTGGAGGAGGGCACCCCCCTCTGGGAGTATCGCTACGCCGCCAACCTGCCCTCCGACGAGGTGCAGGCGGACATGTATCTGAAGACCGTGGAGCTCCTGGAGGAGGCGGGCTACCGCCAGTACGAGATCTCCAACTTCGCCAAGCCCGGCTTTGAATCCCGCCACAATCTGAAATACTGGCTGGGGCAGGAGTACATCGGCTTCGGCCCCGCCGCGGCCTCGGACTTCGCCGGCAAGCGCTACACCAATAAGCGCGACATCGAAAACTACATCCGCGGCGTGCTGAAGCAGGACGTCCCCATCCTCTCCGAGTGCGAGACCATCCCCGCCCGGGAGCGGGCCGGGGAATACGTAATGCTGCGGCTGCGCACCACCGCGGGCATCTCCCCCGAGGAGTATGAGAAAAACTATCTCATGCCCTTCGCCCCGCTGCTGGAGGCCATCGAGCCCATGGCGGAGAAGGGCCTCTTCCTCCAGCGGGAGGGCCGCTGGATTCTGACCCCCACGGGCTTTCTGGTCTCCAACCAGATCATCGGCCGCCTCCAGGAGGCCCAGGAGCAGAGCGAGCCCCTGGCGAAGAAGCGGTAGTCCGTCCGCGTCCCCAACGGAACGCAAAGCGAAACATAAAATACTGAGGCGTTTTCAAATTGTCGTTTGAAAACCCTCCTAAAAGAAGGTTGTTGGATGGCGAAACGATCCGCAAAAAAACGAACGAACCCGGAGCCGCCCTTCCTGCTTCGGCGGCGGATGCCCGAGCGCAGGCAGTTCTGGTTCCTGCTCTGGCATCTGGTCCTGCTGCTGCTGGGCTGCGCGATGCTCACTTACTTCACGCTCCGGCTCTCCCTGAGCAATCTGAATCCCGAAATCTGGCTGGGCTACTGGGAGGCGCTGTGGATCCCCGCCATCAATCTGGCGCTGATCTACGGGCTCTGCCTGGTCCTCTTCGCCCTGATCGGGCGGGCCTGGCTGGCCTGGCTGCTGACGGCGGTTCTCACCCTGGGCGTGGCCCTGGGCAACTACTATCTGATTATCATCCGCTCCGACGCCCTGCAGTTCCAGGACCTGCTCTGTCTGCGGGAGGCCCTGGCCATCACCGGCACCCAGGGCTACGAGCTGGAGCTGACCCCCACCATTCTCCTGGCGCTGGCGGCGACCGTGGGCTTCAGCGCCCTGCTGGCCCTGCTGAGCCGCTGGAAGCCCCGCTGGAAGGGCTTTGGCCGCTGGATCGGCCTGGTTCTGGCCCTGGCGGCCCTGACCGGCGCAGCGGCGGCGGGCAACAGCTCCGAGCTGTTCAGCCTGACCAAGAACTACCAGCACGTGAACACCTGGTCCGTCACGGAGATCTACGCCTCCCGCGGCGTGATCTACTCCTTCTTCCGCACGATCTTCACCGGCAGCGGCAGGCCCGCCGACTACTCCGAGGCGGACACCGAGGCGCTGCTGAACGCCTACACGCCCGAAAGCATCCCCGCGGACCGCAAGGTGGACCTTTTCGTCATCATGCGGGAGAGCTACAGCGACCTCTCGGACCTGGACTCCACGCCGGGGGCCGTTGACTGGTCCTGCTACGATCTATACCACGCGCTGGCGGACGAGGCCGCGGTGGTGGGAAATCTGGTTACCAACGGCTTCGGCGGCAACACCAAGGACGCGGAGCGGGCCTTCCTGACCGGCAACTATCTGACCCGGGACTGGCGCAAGCCCACCAACTCCTACGTCTGGTATCTGAAGGAGCAGGGCTACGCCGCCGAGGGCGCCCACCCCTTCAACGGCTGGTTCTACAACCGGCTCAACGTGAACCGCTACCTGGGCTTTGACCGCTATGAGTTCCGGGAGGACACCTTCAGCGGTCTGGTGGGCCCGGAGGTCATTGCGGAGGACGAGGTCCTCTTCGACGAGATCTGGCGCATGTATGCGCGCAGCGATCCCGAGGTCCCCTACTTCAGCTTCTCCGTCACCTACGAGGGCCACGGCCCCTACAACTACAAGCGCAACAGCTACCCCGGCCGCTACGTGCTGCAAAGCCCCGCCACCCCGGACGGCTACGCCCTGAACAACTACCTGGGCTGCGTCCGGCACCGGGACGAGGCCCTGACGGCCCTGGTGGAGAAGCTGCGGAGCAGTCCGCGGCCCGCGGTGCTGGTGACCTACGGCGACCACAAGGCCACCCTGGGCAAGGACATCAACAACTACACCACCGCGGCCTATTCCAGCTACGGCATGGACGTGGACCTCTCCACGGAGCAGGGCTTCTTCAACTACTACTCCACGGAGTATCTGATCTGGCTCAACGACGCGGCAAAGGAGCGGCTGGGCCTGTACGAGACGGGCCGCACCGGCCCCACCGTCTCTCCCTGCTACCTGATGAACGTGCTCTTCGACACCCTGGGCTGGGGCAAGGGTCCCGCCTATCTGCAGGCCATGGGCGAGATGATGGAGGCCTTCCCCGTCTACTCCACCAAGGGCCGGGTCAGCATCGAGGGCGCCCTCAGCACGAGCATCCCCGAGAGGTGGACGGAGCAGTACCACCGGATGCAGAGCCTCAGCTATTACTGGCAGACGAATTTCCGCGGCCCGGAGCCCCAATAGCGGCCCCGGCGCGTTCCACCGACGACGAAAAATTCAAATAAAAGGAAGGATACCATGGAAAAACTGTACGGAAAAGAACTGAGCGCAATGGCCTACAGGGTCCGGCTGCTGGCGGTGGAGGCCGTCCATCGCGCAGCCTCCGGCCATCCCGGCGGCTCCCTCTCCTGCGCGGACGCGCTGACCACGCTCTACTTCAACGAGATGAACGTGGACCCCTCCAATCCGGACTGGGAGGCGCGTGACCGCTTCGTCCTGTCCAAGGGCCACTGCGCCCCCGCCCTCTACGCGGCCCTGGCGCTGCGGGGCTTCTTCCCTGTGGAGGCGCTGCAGCAGCTGCGCTCCATCAAATCCCATCTCTCCGGCCACCCCGATATGAAGCATATTCCCGGCGTGGATATGTCCACCGGCTCTCTGGGTCAGGGGCTCTCCGCCGCCGTGGGTATGGCCCTGGCCGCCAAGGTCCAGGGCAAGTCCTACCGGACCTACGCCATTCTGGGCGACGGCGAGTGCCAGGAGGGCCAGATCTGGGAGGCCTTCATGGCCGCCGCCAAGTGGAGCCTGGACAATCTCTGCGCCTTCATCGACGTGAACGGCCTGCAGATCGACGGCGCCACCAAGGACGTGATGCCCACCGAGCCCCTGGACAAAAAGCTGGAGGCCTTCAACTGGCACGTGGTCAAGATCGACGGCCACGACGTCAATCAGATCCTGGCGGCTCTGGCCGAGGCCCGGAACACCCAGGGCAGACCCACCGCCATTCTGATGACCACCGTCAAGGGCAAGGGCGTCTCCTACATGGAGAACCAGGCCGGCTGGCACGGCAAAGCCCCCAACGTCGACGAGTTCGCCATCGCCAAGGCCGAGCTGGAGGCCAAGATCAAAGAACTGGAGGAACGCTGACATGGCAGGAAAGATTGCGACACGCGGCGCCTACGGCAAGGCGCTGGTAGAATTTGCCGAACAATACCCCAAGCTCATGGTCCTGGACGCGGACCTGTCCAAGGCCACCATGACCAAGGATTTCGCCGCGGCCTATCCCGAGCGCTTCTTTGACTGCGGCATTGCGGAGAACAACATGACCGGCATCGCCGCCGGCATGGCCGCCGCGGGGCTCAAGCCCTTCGCCAACACCTTCGCCATCTTCGCCGCAGGCCGCTCCTACGAGCAGGTCCGCAACTCCATCGGCTATCCCCATCTGAACGCCACCATCGTGGGCTCCCACGGCGGCGTCTCCGTGGGCGAGGACGGCGCCACCCACCACTGCACCGAGGACTTCGCCCTGATGCGGCAGATCCCCGGCATGCTGGTGCTTTGCCCCTGCGACGGCCACGAGATGCGCCTGGCCGTGAAAGCCCTGCTGGACTACGAGGGTCCCGCCTACCTGCGTCTGGCCCGGCCCGCCACCGAGATCTTCACCGACGAGATCGAGGGCTACCGCTTCGAGCTGGGCAAGGGCATCACCCTGGCCGAGGGCTCCGACCTCAGCATCATTGCCACCGGTCTGATGGTCGGCACGGCTCTGAAGGCCCGGGAGCTCCTGGCCGCGGAGGGCGTCTCCGCCCGGGTCATCGACATGCACACCATCAAGCCCCTGGACGAGGAGCTGGTGCTGAAGGCCGCCCGGGAGACCGGCGCCATCGTCACCTCCGAGGAGGCCTCCGTGCTGGGCGGCCTGGGCGGAGCCGTGGCCGAGCTGCTGGCTGAGAATTACCCCGTGCCCGTGGTGCGCCACGGCGTCAACGACAGCTTCGGCCGCAGCGGCACCGCCACCGCCGTGCTGGAGTACTTCGGCCTCACCCCCGAGGTCCTGGCCGAAAAGTGCCGCAAGGCCGTTGCCATGAAGAAATAAGACCCGTACGGCAAACGCGCCGGACGCCTTCGGTTTGGAGGCGTCCGGCGCGTTTGCCGTGGAGGGAAAGCTGGAATTCAGAATTAAGAATTAAGAATTATGAATTATGAACTGTGGTATCGTTCAAATTGCCATTTGAACGATGAAAACATGTCCCCGCATACCTGCCGTCCCTACGTGTGCTTCAGACTGCGTTCAGCGTTGGGGGCGGCGGGCAGGGTGACGGTGAACGCGATCCGCCGGTCGGGCAGGTACGCTGCCTCGATCCGGCCCCGGTGACTGCGGACGATGAGCCGCGCGGCGGAGAGGCCGATGCCGAAGCCGCCCGCGGCCTGCGCGCCGCCGTCCTGGGTCCGGGCGGCGTCCGCCCGGTAGAAGCGGTCGAAGAGCCGCTCCGGCGGACAGTCCGGCAATCTGTCGCAGGCGTTCTCCAGCCGCAGGACGCAGCTCCGCTCCTCCGCCTGCAGGCGCAGCCGCAGGACGGAGCTGGCAGCGGCGTACTTGACGGCGTTGTCAAAGAGGATGGAGCAGAGCCTGGACAGCTGCTCCGTGTTCCCCAGGACCGTGAGACCGGGGCTCAGCTCCGCCTCCAGCCGCAGCCCCCTTTGCTCCATGGGGGCCTGGAAGCTCCGGGCGCACTGCTCCGCCAGGGCGGAGAGCGCCACTGGGCCAAGACTCTCCGGCGTCGGGGCCTCCTCGGCCCGGGCCAGGGTCAGCAGATTCCCGGTCAGCTCCGTCAGCCGCTCCGTCTGCGCCTTGATGTTCCGACTCCATTTCGTCTCCCCGGCGATCAGCTCCATGGCCTCCGTGTTGGCCCGGATGATGGCCAGGGGCGTCTTCAGCTCGTGGCCGGCGTCGGTGACGAACTGCCGCTGGCGCTCCATATTCTCCGCCACCGGCGCGATGGTACGCTTCGCCAGCAGGCTCACCAGGCCCAGCATCAGCAGCCAGCCCCCCAGTCCCGCCAGCGCGGAAAGGGCGGCCACCCGAAGCACAGCGGCGCGGCGGCCCGACTCCTCCAGAAAGACGCAGACGGTCTCCCCCGCCTCGTCCGCGGCCGAGACCCAGCGGAAGCTGCCGCTGCGGCCGCTGCGATTCCCGGAGGCGGCCGCGGCCTGGGCCCGCTGGGCGGCCTCCGCTTCGGTGACGGAGGAAATCCGGCTCAGGTCGCAGCGCAGAAACCGCCCGTCCCGGAGCCTTGCCGTGAAAAAGACCGCGGCCATGCGGTCGTCCTCGCTGACCGGGCGGCTCCAGAGGCCGCCGCGGCCCTCCTCCCGGCCCGGCGGGACGGGGACCCGCTCCTCCTCCGGATGCGCGGGCCCCTCCTCCCCCTCCGGCAGCTCCGGGCGGCCCTGGAGCTCCAGGCGCAGCAGCTCCTCCAGCAGACTCTCCGTCTCCCGGGAGGCAGTCCAGGCGTTGACCGCGTTGACGGCGCCCAGCATCGTAATCAGCAGCACCGTCACGGCGATCATGGCCGAGACGATGAATTTTCGTTTCAGAATCCGTATCATGGCTTTACTTCCAGCGTGTAGCCGATCCCCCGTTTCGCGGTGATGACCACGTTGGCCTCCAGCTGGGCCAGCTTTTTCCGCAGGTAGGAGATGTAGACCCAGACCACGCCCAGCTCCGCGTCGGTATCGTAGCCCCAGAGCTTCACCAGCAGGTCCTCCGTGGAGATGCAGACGCCCTGATTCAGCGGGAAGAGCTCCATCATGCGGTATTCCAGCTTGGGGAGCTGGCAGCGGCGCTCGCCCACGCTGAGGGTGCAGTTCTGCCGGTCCAGGCTCAGGTTGCCCAGGGTCAGCAGGTCGGGGGTGTAGTCCGCCCGGCGGCGCAGCATGGCCCTGACCCGGGCCAGCAGCTCGCCCATCGCAAAGGGCTTCGGCAGATAATCGTCGGCCCCCAGGTCCAGGCCCCGGATCCGGTCCTCCACCTCGGCCTTTGCCGTCAGGAGCAGGACGGGCGTGGCGTCGCCCCGGGCGCGGAGGGTCTCCAGAACCTCCAGACCGCTGCGCCGGGGCATCATCACGTCCAGGATGATGCCGTCGTAGCGCTCGGTTTCCGCGTAGTCCAGGGCGTCCTGGCCGTCATAGACCGGGTCCACCCGGTAGTTGTGGTATTCCAGCACGTCCACCACGGCCTCGGACAGGCTGCGCTCGTCCTCGGCGTAGAGCAGCTTCATGGGGTTCACCTCCATGGAATGATTTGGCGCGGGGCTCGCCGGGAGAGCATCCCGGCGTCAGCGCACGCCTTACCGGCTCAGGCGCCAGCAGTCGCCGTCCTGCCGGAAGCCCATCTTTTGGAGATAGGGTCGATGCTTTTCGGAGGCGCTGCGGAGCTCCAGGGCGGCGAAGCCCTCCTCCCCCAGCAGATGGGGATAGAGATAGCGGCCCACGGAGGCGTCCCGGTACTTGGGAATGGTGTAGTCCAGCGCCACGTCCAGGACGCCGTTTTCCTGTTTTCGACCCAGGATCAGGCCCACAGGGTTCATGTCGTAGTAGACGAAGAAGGCCGTGTCGTTCTCCCCGCTCTCCGGGTCGAACGCGGGAAAGTAGACCCGGATATCCTCCCGGTAGAGCTTCAGGAATTCCTTGAGATAGGCGCTGTCCAGGGCGATGGGCAGGTGCAGGGTCATGCTCCTGGACCGGGCCAGGCGGATCAGAAAGTAGATATTGATGAGGCAGAGGCCGATGTTCATAATGGCTGTTGGGTAGGATTTCGTCAGGAAGGCGAAGATCACGAAAATGACGGAGCCGATCAGATTGAAGAGCCGCAGCTTCACCACGGAGGTCATCAAGAAGGAGATCAGAATCAGCACGGTGGAAAAATAGCCCATTGCCTGAATGAAGGTTTCGGTGGTCACGGAAGCTCCCTCCTTTTGATTGATTGATCGTATACATTATAGCTAAAATTCGTTTTTTTGTCAACGGGAACACTGTGGGACTTGACAAAAGGCCCCCCAAGGAGTTACAATAATACAAGCAAATCTGAAAGGGAGGTCCATGACAATGATCGAGATTCAAGAACTGCCCATCAAGAGAGGCAACGTCCCCCTTCGGGTGGCACGGGGTCACTTCGCCACGAACCACAGCCACATCAACTACTACATCGACATTTCCGCCCATAAAACACGGCTTGCCGAGGCCATTGACGTGGCCAGGGAACTGGCGCCGAAATATCGTGAAGATCTCGTGGATACCATCCTCTGCCTGGACGGCACCGCCGTCATCGGCACCTGCCTGGCCAAGGAGCTGGTGAGCACCCGCCGGGGCGTCAACGAGGGCCGGGATATCTGCGTCCTGGAGCCGGAGTACAACGCCAACAGCCAGATCATCTTCCGCGACAACGCCCAGCCCCTGATCCGCGACAAGCACGTGCTGATCCTCATGGCCAGCGTCACCACCGGCTTCACCGCCAACCGTTCCATCGAGGCCATCCGCTACTACGGCGGCCAGGCTGCGGGCATCGCCGCCCTCTACAGCACCGTGCCCGAGTCCGCGGGCATCACCGTCCACTCCGTCTACGACATTCGGGACCTGCCCAACTACGCCAGCTACGACTACCGCGACTGCCCCTACTGCAAGGCCGGCAGACGCCTGGACGCTCTGGTCAACAGCTTCGGCTATTCGGCCCTGTAATCCGCCCGATCCAAAGCAAGCGCGGCTGCTTCCCGCCCGGAAGCAGCCGCGCCTGTTCGTTTCGTCTATTTCGCGTCCTTGCGCATGGTGAAGCCGCGGCCGTTGACCTCGGAGATGGGGTTGACCACCACGAAGGCCTTGGGGTCCAGGTCCAGGATCCGCTCCCGGAAGCTGAAAAGCTGGCGCTTGGGAATCACGGTCTCCACCACCCAGGTGTCCTCGCCGCTGTAGCCGCCCCGGACCTTGAACAGGGTGCTGCCCCGGTCCAGGCTGGTGACGATCATGCGGTTGATCTCCTCGTGGGCCCGGGAATAGATGGAAATCTGCACCTTGCCGGTGCCGAAGAGCATGGTCTTATCCAGCGTGATGGAGTAGATCAGCACGAAGAGCAGGCCGTAGAGGACCTTCTCCGCGTCGTGGACGAAGGGGACCTGGGTCATCAGGAAGCAGGCCTCCACCGCGTAGGACACGGGGGAGATCGGCAGGCCCAGCTTGCGGTTGAGAATCATGGAGATCACGTCGCCGCCGCCGGTGGAGGCGCCGCAGCGGATCACCAGCCCCACGCCAAGGCCGAAGCTCAGGCCCGCGTAGACGGCGCAGAGGGCGGGGTCCGTGGTCAGAGGCAGATAGGAGGCCGAGAGCTGGGTCAGCAGGCTGAAAAACAGCGGGTAGGCCACGGAGCTGATCAGCGTCGTGAGGGCAAATTCCTTCCCCAGAAACAGGAAGCCGCCCAGCAGGAAGAGCAGGCTGAGTCCCCAGATGAAGACGTCCAGCGACACGCCGGGAAAGGCGTGGTGCAGGGCCAGGGCCACGCCGGTGATGCCGCCGGAGATCATGCCGGAGGGCACGACGAAATGGGTGATGCAGAACGCCAGCAGCAGGTTGCCCAGCAGAATCAGCGGCAGCTTTTTCAACATGCTTTTCATAATTCAGGCCTCCATGGATCAATCAGAAAATGCCGGAATCTATTATATCCCTTTTTCGCGCTTTTGCAAGCGCTTTTTTCTTGCGCTTCCGGGCGGACTGTGCTATGATGAAGACAGAATAAGCGCAAAGGAGGTCTGCTATGCTCCGATCAACGATTCACAACGGGGTCTGGCGTCTGAGCCTGGACGACAGGCTGCTGCTCACCCACAGCCCCGGGCGGCCCTTTGCCGTCACCCTGCGCCGGGATAAGACGTACGAAGCCACCCGCGGCACCGTCCGGGAGCAGGTTGCCGAGCTGGACCGCTGCCCCCTGACCCAACTGACGGAGGACGAAGCCCGGATTACCCTCTCCGGCGGCGGCCACAGCCTGGAGCTGGAGCTGCGGGAGCGGCCCGACGGCGTGGAACTGCGCTTTCACGGCGAGCCGGGCCGGGCCTACGAGTTCTCCCTGCCCGCGGACGCCGAGGAGGCCGTCTTCGGCGGCGGCGAGCAGTACCGGCAGGTCAATCTGCGGGGCGAGCTGGTGCCGAACCTGGTGTCCGAGCACATCCAGGCGTCCACCGTCATCCAGAAGGCCCTGCTGCCCCGGCGGCTCTACAGGGAGAAGCCCCATGGGCAGATCGGCAGCTACGCCCCCATGCCCGTCTTCGTCACGGACCGGGGCCGGATGATCCGCTTCGACACCGACAGCGACGGCATCTCGGACTTCACCGGCCAGTGCCTGCGCTTCACCTTCGACGCCTGCCCGGCCTCCCTGACCCTCACCGCGGGCGAAAGCTACGAGGCTCTGACCCGCTCCCTGGCCCGGGATATCCCCAACCGGCAGTATCTCCCCGACTGGTGCCTGGAGGGTATGATCCTGGGCGTCCAGGGCGGCACGGAGACAGTGCTGCGCAAGGCCTTCGCCATGCTGGACGCGGGCGCGCGGGTCTCCGCCGTCTGGTGCCAGGACTGGTGCGGCGAGAACCGCACCGTCATGGGCAAGCAGGTCTGGTGGAACTGGGAGGCCGACGAGCAGCTCTACCCCGGTCTGAAGGAGGCCATCGCGCGGCTGAACGCCCGGGGCGTCCGCTTCCTGGGCTACATCAACCCCTACCTGGTGAAGGACAGCCGCCTCTACAGCGAGTGCCTGGAAAAGGGCTGGCTTATCACCCACAGGGACGGGACCGTCTACCACATCAAATCCACCACCTTCGACGCTGGCATGCTGGATCTGACGAACCCCGAGACGGTCCGCTTCGTCAAGGACGAGCTGATCAAGAAGAACATGCTGGAGCTGGGCATGTCCGGCTGGATGGCAGACTTCGGGGAGTATCTGCCCGTGGACTGCGTGCTCCACCGGGGCGACCCCGCCCTGCTCCACAACCGCTGGCCGGTGCTCTGGGCAAAGCTGAATCGGGAGGCGATTGAAGAGTACGGCGCGAAGGACGCCTTCTTCTTCTCCCGCTCCGGCTATCCCGGCGTGCAGAGCTGGGCCCCCATCCTCTGGAACGGCGACCAGCACACCGACTGGACCAAGGACTACGGCATGCCCTGCGTCATGCCCGCCAGCTTCAACCTGGGCTTCTCCGGGGTCAGCCTGGTCCACGCCGACGTGGGCGGCTTCTTCTCCTTCCCGAAGATCAAGCGGGGGCCGGAGCTCTTCATCCGCTGGATGGAAATGGCCTGCTTCTCCCCCCTGATGCGCAGCCACGAGTCCCTGCGGCCCTGGGCCAACGCCCAGTTCGACCACCCCCAGGTCCTGCCCTATACCGTGAAGCTGACAAAGCTCCACGCGGCCCTGCGGCCCTATCTGGAGCGGCTGCTGACCGAGGCCCGGGAGGGCCTCCCCGCCATCCGGCCCGACTTCTGGGAGGCGGTGGACTACGGCGCCAGCCGGGACCCCTACAGCTATTTCCTGGGCAGCGAGCTCTACGTCTGCCCGGTGATCGAAGCCGGCCTGCGATACCGCCCCGTCTTCCTGCCCGAGGGCAGGTGGGTCCACTTCTGGACCGGCCGGGAGCTGGAGGGCGGCAAGGAATACCGGGTCGGCTGCTCGCTGGGGAAGATCCCGGTGTTCTATCGAAAAGGAAGCCCCTTCACCGACGTATTCAAAGCAGCCGGGCAGATTGTGCGCTGAAACCAACCGATTCCGCCGTAGGGGCGCTCATTGAGCGCCCGCCCATGCGAAGCATGCATCGTTTGCGTCAGCAAACGTTCCAACCGCCTGCCGAATCATAACCACGCCGGATTTGCCGACCGCAAATTGTCCGCCTGCGGCGGACCGGGCGCTCACTGAGCGCCCCTACGGCAAATCTGATACGTTCATCGCAGACAGAACGGCGGACAAGCGATGCTTGTCCCTGCATACACAAAACAAAGACAGATGGAGGAATCAACCATGAAGCAATCTCCCCTGGCCGCCACCCGCGGGATCGGCATGAAGGACAAGCTGGGCTACGCCCTCGGCGATCTGGCCTCCTGCCTGGTCTTCGGCCTGACCCAGAGCGTGCTCAACAAGTACTACACCGACGTGCTGCAGATCTCCGTGCTGCACGTCATGGTCATGACCGTCATCGCCCGGATCTGGGACGCGGTCAACGACCCCATCTGGGGCCGGATCATCGACCGGGCGGGCCGGAAGGCCGACGGCCGCTACCGCCGCTGGATCCGCATCTTCTCCCTGCCCGTGGCCCTGGCGACGGTGCTGATGTTCCTGGACGTCCGGGGTCTGGCGCCCGCGGGCCGTCTGAGCTACATCTACGTCACCTACATCCTCTTCGGCATGCTCTACACCTGCATCAACATCCCCTACGGCTCCCTGGCCCAGGTCATCACCTCCGACGACAAGGAGCGCTCCTCCCTCTCCGTCTTCCGCTCCATCGGCTCCACCTTCGGCGCCATGCCCGCCATGGTCCTGGCCTCCATGTGCTACGTGACCGTGGACGGCGTCAAGCAGATGAGTCACACCAAGGTCCTCGTCGGCGCCTGCGTCATTGCGGCCCTGGCCGTGGTCTTCTATCTGCTCTGCCACGCCTGGACCCGTGAGCGGGTGGTCTCCGAGCCCGCCCCCAAGGAGAAGGGCCAGACCGGAAAGGTGGTCAGGGCTCTGCTGAAGAGCCGTCCCTTCATGGCGGTCTCCCTGGCCTCCATGCTCTTCCTGGCCGCCCAGATGTTCGGCCAGGGCTATAATCCCTACCTCTTCCATCACTTTTTCCAGAAGCCCGGCCTCACCATGCTTCCCACGGTCTTCCAGTATCTGCCCGTGGCGGTGATCATGTTCTTCGCCACGAAGCTGGGCAACAAATTCGGCCGCCGGGAGGTCTGCGCCGCCGGCGTGCTGCTGGCCGCGGTGTTCTACGTCCTCCTCTTCCTGCTCTCCCTGGCCGGGGTCGTCAACGTGTGGCTCTACCTGGCCGCCAATCTGATGGCCGGCATCGGCACCGCCTTCCTCTTCCTGCTGGTCTGGGTCCTGGCGACGGACGCCATCGACTACAACCAGGTGAAGTACGGCGTGGACGATGTGGCCACCTCCTACGCCTTCTACACCTTCATGCGGAAGCTGGGCCAGACCGTGGCCACGGTGCTGATCAACGTCCCCCTGCTGCGGATCGGCTACGTGGGCTCGGAGCTGGACACCGCCGGTCTCAGTGCCTCGGCCCTGAAGACCATGTACAACTACTCCGTCATGATCCCCGCCGCCCTCTTCCTGCTGGTCTTCCTGCTGCTGTGGTTCGTGTACCCCCTCAGCAAGAAGAAGGTGGAGGAGCTGCAGGTCGAAAAGGCGAAGCTGCTGGGCTGAGCGTACAGAATCTGCAGCAGGCACCAGGCAATAGATATGAGGCAATAGGCATCAGGCAATAGGCAATAGGAGACGGTGATGCGCGCTTGTTCTGTCGTCTTCCGATTGCAGGCGCCTCGGCCTGTCATATCCGAACCTGGCAGAGCAAACACGAGGAATCGCAGATCGCGGTTCCTCGTGTTTATCGTTTTGCGCCGCAGTTGTTTTCTCTTCAATGGTCTGAATGACAGAGCACGCAGAGGGTTTGCGGGGATTTCCAAAAGGGGGATGACCCCTTTTGGCCGTTTGAATGAGGGCAGAGCAGCCCGGTGGGCTGCGAGATTTTATTGCCAGTTACGCGGCTTGGCCGGGCAACTGGCATCCTCTGTTCAGGTCCAGGGAGGGGGGAGAGATTCGGAATCTTCCCCCTCCCTGGCCGGTTCTTTGCCTACTTTCTTGCCGGAACAAGAAAGTAGGCCGCCGGAGGCATGCCAGCCTTCCGATCATAAACAAACGCCTCATGAACTGAACCGCAAGGGGATACGGATTCCTCGCTATGCTCGGAATGACCCGCCCTACGGCGTTAATATCGGTACACCTCGAAGCCCATAAACTCCGCCAGGTCCTCCAGGGCCTCGCTGTGGCGGCCGCGGATGACGGCGTAGTGGGGCTCGAAGCCCGCCCGGACGCTGTCCTCCACCAGCTCCCGCACCGGGGCGTCGGTCTTCACCACGATGGAGGCGCCGATGAACTGCTTGGGCTTATCCAAAGCCTCGCCCTCGGCGATGAAGAAGCGGAAGCTGCCGTCGGGCTCCCGGCCGATGCGGAAGACCGTGACGGCGGGGTAGGCCTCGCAGCCGAAGTCCATGGCCGGGCCGATCTTCCGGTTGGGGTGGACCCCGACGACGGCTCCGGTGTCCTGCCGGGCCAGGGAGCAGGCCGCGGCCCCGCAGTGCCAGAAGCTCAGGGTGTTTTCAGCCTCGTCCAGGGAGACCGGGTCCCCGAAGAAGACGGGCTGGGACGACAGCTTCCAGCCGATCCACATGGACAGGGCCCCGTAGACGTCGGCCTCGCAGGCGGCGGGGACGCCCTCGTCGTTGAGCATGGAGAGCACCGTGCAGACCGGGGTGCCGTAGGCGGTGAAGAAGTCCGGCCAGCAGCGGGAGGCCAGGGCGCCGATGCGATGCTCGTCCACGTAATCCCGGTAGGCCCGGTAGAGCTTCGCGTGGTCCACCCGGTTTTGCTCCGGGGTGTTCTCGAAGCCGCAGGTGCAGGCGGCGGTCTTCTCCAGGCAGGCGGCGCAGTCGGCCTCGGAGACGGACCGGGCCTTATCGATCAGCTCCCGGGCCTCGACGGCCTCCAGCTCCACGCCGAAGACGTTCATCAGCTCCGCGTCCAGCGCCCGGCCGAAGCCGAAGCCCTGGGGGGTATGGCCCACGGCGGCCATGCGCAGGCCCTTCATGCCGTGGATCAGCCGCGCCGCCCGGACGTCGTTCAGCAGATCGTTGAGGACGGCCTGCTCGTCGGGCGCGCCGAAAACGTAGCGGAAGGGCCGGTCGTCGAAGGCCCGCAGGGCGTTGGCGGCGGAGTAGGCCCCGGTGAGGGAGTTCAGCCGCAGGCGGCCCCCGTCGATGACGGGCTCCCGCAGGGTCCAGAGGACCAGGGGGCAGTCAAAGCGCCGCAGGACCTCGGACATATAGGCCGCGTTGGCGAAGGTCAGGTTCTGGAAGACGATCAGATCCGGCTGCAGGGGCTCCAGATAGTCCCGCAGGGCCTCCACGGAGAGCAGCTTGTCCGCCGGGCAGACGAAGCTCGGGTCAATATTCTTCAGCAGGGCGCAGGACTTGGCGAAGGCCTCGTCCGCGCTGGGCATATGGAAGGTGGGCACGCCCACGGGGACGTAGACGGGAGTGAAGTTTTTCATGGGAATATCTCCTTTGCAGACGGCGTTTTCAATTAAGAGGTAAGAAGTAAGAAGTAAGAATGATTCGATTTTCGACGCTGATTCCTGATAATTGATTCCTTATGCTATCATACCCGCCGAGGCGGGGCTTGTCAACTGCAAAAGCCGAAATCCCGCCGTAGGGGCGCTCAATGAGCGCCCGGTCCGCCGCAGGCGGACAATTTGCCGGAGGCAAATCCAACCCAGCCCCGACGGCGCAAAGGAGAACAGAATACGCCGTAGGGACAAGCATTGCTTGTCCGCCGTACCCCGCCCGGAAAAATGAATAGTGAATAATGAATAATTGCTGTGTATTGCAGATTGCCATCTGCAAAACGGAATTCAAATCAGCCCGGACCACGGCGCTTTCAATTCAAACGGGGGGGCGGGCGCTCAATGAGCGCCC
>JAFWTG010000076.1 GCA_017519005.1 Oscillospiraceae bacterium
GAACTGATGCCAGCGGATCGAGCTTCAGACAAACCTCCCCTGCAAAGGGGAGGGGGACCGCCCGCAAGGGCGGTGGAGGGGTCGCGTTGGGTCTTGCCGTCGTTGGTTGGGAGCGCGCAATCTCCGATCCCTCACCCCTCCGCCCCAGTGTGCGCACTGGGGCACCTCCCCTTGCCAGGGGAGGTTTTGCGGGAGCTCACCAAATCCGAATTTGACGCTGCCTGAAAACTTCCCGTAATATTTCTTCCCGTTCGGCGTCTATATAGTTGAAAGGACCTTTCAGCGAAACGGAGGAGCGGAAATGGAGGACAAGACCATCCTGGATCTCTACGTCCAGCGCAGCGAGCGGGCCATCGCGGAGACCGCCGCCAAGTACGGGGCCTACTGCGGGGCCGTGGCGGACAACATTCTGGCCTGCCCGGAGGACGTGGAGGAGATTCTCAACGACACCTGGCTGGCGGCCTGGCGGGACATCCCGCCAAGCCAACCCGTCTGTCTGCGGGCCTACCTGGGGCGAATCACCCGCAACCTGGCCCTCAGCCGCTTTCGCTTCTACCGCACGAAAAAACGCTATGCCGGGCTGGAGACCCTGCTCTCCGAGCTGGAGGACTGCATCCCCGCGCCCGGGACCCCGGAGACGGAGCTGGAGCGGCGGGAGCTGTCCCGCCTGATCTCCAGCTGGCTCGGCGGCCTGGAGCCGGAGCAGCGGCGGCTCTTCGTCCGCCGCTACTGGCACGGGGTCCCGGTCAGGAGGCTGGCCCGGGAGGCCGGGATCGGCCAGAACGCCATGGCCCAGCGCCTGGCGCGGCTCCGGCAGAGCCTGAAGGCCCGGCTGGAACAGGAAGGAGCAGAACTATGAAAGCGGAAGATTTATACGAGGCCATTACCGATCTGCCCGACGGGCAGGTGACGGAGGGAGAGAAGAAGCTGAGCCGGGCGGGCGGCGCACGGTTCCGTTGGGCGGGTCTGGCCGCGGCCCTGGCCGTGGTGGTCCTGGCGGCGGCCGCCGCCGGGCTCCTGCTGCGGCGGGGAAACAGGGTCGGCGGCGGCGTAAGCGCGCCTTCAGACGCTTCCGGGCCGACGCAGGCCCAACAACCCGAAGACCCGGAGGCCCCCACCGAGGACCCCAACGCGCCGGACGATCTGCGCTATACCTTGGCCGCGCCTAATTATCCTCTGATGAACACTTACGGACGCAGAGCTGAGGTGGATGGCCTGGAGGCCTGTCTGCGGACGGCTTTGCCGGTGCTGCTGGAAGGTGCGGAAAGGGAAAACCGTGTCTGTGCTCCGTTGAATATCTATTCCGCCCTGGCCATGCTGGCGGAGACCACGGCTGGGGACTCCCGGCAGGAGCTGCTGAAGCTGCTGAACGCCCCGGACCTGGAGACCCTGCGGGCCCAGAGCAAAGCGCTTTGGGAGTCCAATTACAGTAACGACGAGAACCTGAGCTCACTGCTGGCCGCCTCTCTTTGGCTCCGGGACGATATTGCCTACAACGACGAAACTGTTCAAGTGCTTGCGGATGACTATTATGCCTCCACTTTCTCCGGTACCATGGGAGATCCGGAGTATACGAACGCCTTGCGCCGCTGGATGAACGAACAGACAAAAGGCCTGCTGGCGGATCAGATCGACGAGATTGAGCTGAGCGACGACACGGCAGCAGCTCTGGTCACTACGGTCTACTACCGGGCGGGGTGGACACAACAATTCCACATGACCGTACCTGGCGTTTTCCATGGTCTCAGCGGGGACAGGGAGTTGAACTTTCTCACACAAACCCTGATAAATAAAACTCTCTATACGGGAGATGGTTTCCTTGCGACGGGGCTGTCTCTCTCCGGCGGGCAAGGGACCGCCTGGTTTCTCCTGCCAGATGAGAACCTGACTCCGGCAGATCTTCTTTCCAACCAGAGGACGCTGGATTTCCTGATCAGCGACAAGGGCCGCGGCAATACCGACGGCTGTCAGGTGGACCTGACCCTCTCTGTTCCGAAGTTTGACGTCAGCGACAAAACAGATCTCATCGAGAAGCTCAAAAAGCTGGGCGTGATCTCCATCTTTGATCGCTGCCGCTCCGACTTTACACCCCTGACCACAGATCTGCAGGAACCTATCACCGTCTCCAAAGCAGAGCACGGGGCAAGAGTCTCGGCGGATGAAAACGGCCTTACCGGCGCGGCCTACACCATTATTGAGCCCACAAATTCCGGAATACCGGAGCCGTTGGAAAAGTTCGAGCTGACCCTGGACCGGCCGTTCCTCTTTGTTGTCGCCAACGAGGAGGGCTTGCCCATCTTTGTCGGAATTGTCAATCAGCCCACGCCGTAGAAAGCACGCGCGCGGATCGCGGCGCTCCCGCAGCGGGAACGCCGCGATTCCGCGTTTTGGGAACCTTTTACAAGGCCCGGCGTCAAATCACCGGGTGCGGAAGCGCAGAATCCGATCATGGGAGGGAAGAACCCGATGAAAACACTGAAACGATATCTCTCCGGGACGCTGCTGGGTCTGCTGCTCTGCGTCCTGCTCTCCACCACCGCCTTTGCGGATATGGGACCGAAGTTTTCCGTGGAGATCCGCGTTGACGGGCTGGGGGAGCAGCGCTGTTACGCGACCCTTCTTTCCAGAGAGCGCAGCACCGGCCCCGCCTCCGTCTGGGACGGAAGCTCGGAGCCGGAGGACTATGAGCTGGGCCTCGAAAGCGGCGGCAGAAGGGAGGAGGCCGCCGCGGCATTTTACGCCTTTGGCAACTACGAGGACCCGGACGGCTACTGCTTCCTTGCGCGGGTCTTCCCGCTGGAGGCGGGCAGCCTTGTCTGGGGCTACTATCCGCCGGACAGCTTCAAGCTGCTGCTCTATTTCCCGGATACCGGGGAGCTTCTGGCGGGGGAGAAGCTGGAGCGCTATGCCTTCAGCTCCGCCTACCGCGTCGCCCTGAACCCGGACGGGAGCCTCGGAGAATTTGAGAAAACCAACGGTCCGCTGCACCAGATCCCTTCCTTTCTGCTGCGCGTGGCAGGCTCCATCCTGATCGAGCTGGCGATGGCCCTGCCCTTCGGCTTTCTGACCCGGTACAGCGTCCCCCTGCTGATCCGGACCAACCTCTGGACCCAGCTGGGCCTGAATCTGGCCCTGGCCATCTATTCGCACAGCCATGGCGCTTCCGGCTTCTTCTTCACGGCGGTATACCTGGCGGCGGAGCTTTGCGTCTTCATCGCGGAGGCCCTGGTCTATCAGAGCCGTCTGCCCGAGCTGGCCCCCGAAAAGGAGGGAACGCCGCGCCCGGTGCTCTACGCCTTCGCCGCCAACGCGGCCTCCTTCGGCCTGGGAATCTGGCTGGCCTCGCTGCTGCCCTTCTCCTTCTGACGTCCGGGAAATGCCGCCCCGGCCTGCGGACTTACGGGGCGGAAAACACGAAATCTTCGGAGAAATCTGAAGATTTCGTGTTTTTTTGCCGGAAAAGCAGGGAAATACGCTTGATTTGTTATGTAAACTGTGTTATGCTCAAAAAAGACGTGTTCGCGCAGCAAGCCTGCGTGCCTGAAAATCAAGGAGGTTATGCTATGTTGAAGCGAGTTTCCGCGCTGCTCCTCTGCGTTCTGATGCTGTTCTGCCTGCTGCCCGCTGCGGCGCTGGCCGCCGACGGCGAGGCGGAAGGCTTCTCCGCAGCCTACTGCAACAGCGATACCGAGGCCGCCCACGACGGCGTCTGCTGGTATACGGATACGATGCGCGGCGGCGTGCTGACCGCCTCCCGCCTGGCCGATCCCGCACCCTCCTGCGCCGGAGTCTATGACGGCGCATTCGTCACGGAACGCCTGAGCGAGGGGCCGGTGGATCAGCTCCTCTGGTGGGAGGGCCGCCTGCTGGTCTCGGCGGGGGAGACGCTTCTGTGCCTGGACCCGGAGAGCGGCGCGGTTCTGGACAGCCGCCGCTTCGAGGCCCCCGTGGCGCGCTTTGCCGTGAGCCCCGCCGGGCTCTACGTGCTGACGGGCGGCAGCGTTCTGCTGCTGACGGACGGCGGGGAGCGCAGGCTGCTCTCCGGCGTGGAGCGCTTCTGGCTGGAGGACGCGGACACCCTCTGCTGGATGGAGGAGGAGACGACGGTTCATAGTGTCCGTCTTTCCGACGGGAGCCGCAGCGCGGCCCCCAACCCGGTCTCCGTCCTGCCCGACGAGCCCGCCGGGGAAGGCGTCCAGGGCCTCGGCCTGGCCGGGCTGAAGCAGAAATTTCCCCACGGCAGATACTGGAACCACATGCCCAACCGCGGAACCGGTATGGCCTACAACAACCAGAACGGCTGGACCTGGCAGGCCTGCTACAAGCACAACGGCTACTGCGGCACCGCCTACCAGACCTGCAACGGCTACGCCCCCTACGGGCAGGAGCTGTCCTACCAGTGCTGGGGCTTTGCCGACAAGCTGGGCTACGACGCGACAGGCCGCGACCCCCAGAGCCTGACCCAGTCCTACGGCTGGAAGAAGCTCTGGACGAGCTCCAGCCTCAGCAGCCTCAAGGCGGGGGATATCGTCCGCTACAACAAGAACGGCAGCTCCCGGTACGCCCACTCCATCTACGTCACCGGCGTCAGCGGCGACACCGTCACCTACGCCGACTGCAATTACGACGGCACCTGCGTGATCCGCTGGGGCCAGAGCATCTCCAAATCCACCCTGCGCAGCTGGTTCGTCTTCCTGCTCAGCGCCCCCTCGGGCCAGCAGCAGGAGAATCAGTGCCTGGTGAACGTGAACGCCATGCTGGACGGAAGGAAGGAGCTGGACACCGAGGGCTGGGCCGTGTTTGACGTCTGGCGAAACGGCGCGCTCTACAAGACCGGCGTCAACGATTTCTATGAATACGTATCCGCGGGGACGAGCATCGAGGTCAAAAACGTCCGCCCCGCGGAGGGCGTGATGTACGACGCGGCGGCCAGCACGGCCGTCTCCGGCACGGTCTCCGCCAACCGGGAGACCCTTCTGATTCTGGATCACTACTATCTCAACAGCGCCGGGGAGCGGGTCAAAACCACCCTGGCCGACCTGCCCGCCCAGAGTGACTGGTCCTACCGGCCCGTCTGCTGGGCGCTGGAGAACGGGATCTCCGGCGGCGTCAGCGCCACCAGCTTCGGCCCGGCCCTGCCCTGCACCCGGGCCCAGGCCGTCACCTTCTTCTGGGCCTTCTCCGGCCGGCCCGCCGCGGAGGGCAGTCTGAGCTTCTCGGACGTCAGCGAGACGGACTACTTCTATCATCCCGTGCTCTGGGCCGTGGGGCAGGGGATCACCGCGGGCCGCAGCGAGACGAGCTTCGCGCCAGACGAGGCCTGCAGCCGGGCCGAGGCCGTCACCTTCCTCTGGAAGCTGGCCGGGGCGCCCGCAGCGGAGCTGCCGGAGGGCGGCTGCCCCTTCTCCGACGTGCCGGAGGGAAGCTATTTCTATCATCCCGTGCTCTGGGCGGTCTCCGAGGGCCTCACCGCCGGCGTGGGGGAGGGCCGCTTTGCTCCGGAGCTGATCTGCTCCCGGGCGCAGATCCTGACCTTCCTCTGGAAGCTGGAGCAGCTTCAGGCGAGTTCGCAGTAACCCCCCCCCGGCGCGGAAGCGCTTTTGGAAAAAAGCGGGACTGCATCCTTGGAATTGCGCAAGATCGGATATTTATCCTTGCTTTTTTCCCGCTTCCCCGTTATAATAGACACAGTTATCATGGGAGGGGACCGGGTCCCCGGAGCGGAGGCGGAGATGCGGGGCTACGTGAAGGTCATGCGCTACCTGGTCTGGCTGACCCAGCTGGGGCTCTCCGCGGCCGTTCCGCTGGCGGGCTTCATTCTGCTGGGCTCCTGGCTGCACAACAGCCGGGGCTGGGGCGGCTGGGTCCTGGGCGTCGGGATCGGCCTGGGCGTCCTCGGAGCCGTCGGCGGCCTCTGGAACAGCTTCAAGACGCTGAACCTGATGCTGAAGCAGGACGAAGAAAGGTCCCCGAAGGGTTACAACAGACATGAATGAAATGAACGACAAGCGCCAGACCTGGCGCGAGCTGCTGATGATCGCCCTGGGCGAGCTCATCGTCTTCGGCCTGATCTGCGGGGCTTACGCCCTGCTGGGGCGGCTGAACGGGAAGGTCCTGCTGGGCGCCGCCGTCGGCGCGGCTGCGGCGGTTCTGAATTATTTTCTCATGGCCGTGGGCGTCTTCGCCGCCGCGGCCCGGGCCGAGGCCGGAGACCCCGCCAGGGGGAAACGGATCATCAGCCTGTCCATGCTGGGCCGCTACGCCCTGATGATCGCCGTTCTGGTGATTTTTGCCAAGAGCGGAAGCTGCGACGTGATCGCCATGGTGATCCCCGTGGCGCTGTTCCGGGTGCTGATCTTCGTGGGCGAATTTTTCAGAAGAAAGGACGGATGATTGCGTATGCAGATCAACGGACCGAAAATATTCTTCACCATCCCCATCTTCGGCGGGATTCCCGTCACCCAGACCCTGCTGACCTCCTTCATCGTCACGCTGATCCTCTGCGTGGCCGGGGTGCTGCTGGGCCGGAATCTCAAAAAGCGGCCGGGCCGGATGCAGGTGCTGACGGAAAAGGCCGTCGGCGTCATCACCAACCTGGTCAAGGAGGCCATGGGCGAGCATAACGCCCGCTGGACCCCCTTTATCGCCACGGTCTTCCTCTCCTCCCTGCTGGGGACCCTGCTGGGCATGACCGGCATTCTGCGCTCCTCCACCGCGGACATCAGCACCACCATGACCTGGGCCGTGCTGGTGAGCTTCATCTGCTGGTACGAGGCCATCAAGCACAACGGCTTCTTCGGCTGGCTCAAGGGCTTCACCGAGCCCATCGCCGTCATGACCCCCATGAACGTCGTCTCCGAGATCGCGCAGCCCGTGTCCCTGGCCTTCCGTCACTTCGGCAACATCGCCGGCGGCGGCGTCATCACGGCGCTGATCTACTGGGCGCTCTCCGGGGCCTCCGCGGGCATCCTGGGGCTCATCGCCCGGAGCACCGTGGCGGTGCCGCTGGTGATGCTGGCGGCGGGTGTGGGCCTGGTGCTGCTCTCCGGGAAGCGGAAGAACGGCAAGCGCCGCAAGCTGCCCCTGCTGCTGGGCGTCCTCTGCCTGGCCCTCTCGGCCCTGCGGCTGCTGGACTGGCTCTGGAGCCTGACCGGCCGGGCCTGGCCCCAAATGAACGGCCTGGCCACGGGCCTGTGCTGGTTCGGCGCGCTGGCCGTTCTGCTGGCAGGTCTCGTGCTGCTGATTGGGCATAAGAGCCGCGGCAGGACCGTCCTGGGCGCGGCGCTGGCGGCGCTGGGCTTCCTGGCGATCTGCTTGGTCTCCGAGGGTCCCATGGGGGTCCCGGTGCTGACCCTTGGCCTGCCCGCGGTGCTCTCCCTCTACTTCGACGTCTTCTCCGGCGTGATCCAGGCCTTCGTCTTCAGCCTGCTCACGATGATCTATATCTCCAACAACTGCCCCGCGCCGGAGGAGATCAAGCCCGAGGAATAAACAAGGAATCTTTCGGAGTCCGGCCGGGCTCCGACGTTGAAAAAGCAAAATAAAAATCTTAGGAGGATTTTACAATGGAACTTACTGATGCGATCGTCAAGGCTGCCTGCGCGCTGGGCGCCGGTCTTTGCATGGGCATCGGCGCCATCGGCCCCGCCATCGGCGAAGGCAACGCCGTGGGCAAGGCCCTGGAGGGCATGGCCCGTCAGCCCGAGTCCACCAGCAACCTGCGTACCAATATGCTGGTCGGCTGCGCCGTCGCGGAGACCACCGGTATCTACTCCCTGGTCATCGCCCTGCTGCTGCTCTTCGTTTTCTAAGGCAAAGCAAAGCACTTGAAATCTCAGAAAAAGGAGGGATAGCCAAGTGACGGCATTTGAGAACTTCATTGGTTTTAATCCCTGGACCGCCCTGTTCACGCTGCTGAACCTGGTGCTCACGTTTCTCATTTTGAAAAAATTCCTGTTCAAGCCCGTCAACAAGATGATCGACGACCGCCAGAAAGAGGTGGACGACATCTTTGCCGAGGCGGAGGATGCCAAACAGAAGGCCGAGACCATGCGGGCGGACTATGACCGCAAGCTGGCGGAGGCCAAGGAGACCTCCGCGCAGATCGTCTCCGACGCCACGCGGGAGGCCAATCGCCGCAGCGACGAGATCATCCGCCAGGCCCGGGCCGACGCCGACGCCCTGCGCGACAAGGCCGGCGCCGACATCGCGCTGGAGCGGAAAAAGGCGCTCAACGACGTGAAGGGAGACATTTCCCGGATCGCCCTGGACATCGCCGAAAAGGTGGTGGAGCGGGAGCTGAACGCTGACGATCAGGACCGCCTTATTGAGTGCTTCCTGCGCGACATGGAGGAGCAGGTATGACGCAGACCGCCAAGAATTTCGGCGACGCCCTCTACGAGCTGGCAAAGGACGAGGGCCTTTCGGATCGGCTGCTGGAGGAGCTCAAGGGCGTCCGCGACGTCTTCCGCGCGAACCCGGACTATACCCGTTTGCTCAGCGCCTCCAATATCCCCCTGCCCGAGCGCCTGGGGAACCTGGACGAGGCCTTCCGCGGCCGGGTCCACAGCTATCTGCTGTCCTTCCTGAAGCTTCTGACGGAGCGGGGCCATATCGACGAGCTGCGGGGCTGTTACGTCCGCTTCCGCGCCCGCTGGGCCGAGGATAACGGCGTGCTGGAGGCCACCGCCGTCACCGCCGTTCCGCTGCGGACCGCGCAGCTGGACCGGATCGGCAAAAAGCTGAGTCAGCTGACGGGCGAGCGGGTGGAGATGTACAACCGGGTGGACCCCTCCGTTCTGGGCGGCGTCCGCCTGGAATTCGCCGGGCGGGAGCTGGACGGCACCCTCCGTCAGCGCCTTTCCGGCATTGAAAAAACGCTTTCCGAAACGGTATTATGAGAAAAGAAAGCAGGTAAGCCATGGAATTCAGACCGGATGAGATCACGAAGATCATACGATCTCAAATCAAGAATTACGAAACCAAAATCGAGCAGAGCCAGACCGGCACCGTCATCACCGTGGGCGACGGCATCGCCCGGGCCGCCGGCCTGGACAAGTGCATGGTCAACGAGCTGGTGGAATTTCCCAACGGCGCATTCGGAATGGCCCAGAACCTGGAGGAGCACAGCGTCTCCCTGGTCATCCTGGGCTCCGACGAGGGCATCCGCGAGGGCGATACCGTCAAGCGCACCGGCAAGGTCGTCTCCGTCCCCGTGGGCGAGGAGCTGATCGGCCGCGTGGTCAACGCCCTGGGCGAGCCCATCGACGGCAAGGGCAGGCTCTCCGCCGGCCAGTACCGGCCCATCGAGATGCCGGCTCCCGGCGTCATCGAGCGCAAGTCCGTCGCCGTCCCGCTGCAGACCGGCATCAAGGCCATCGACGCCATGATTCCCATCGGCCGGGGCCAGCGTGAGCTGATCATCGGCGACCGCCAGACCGGCAAGACCACCATCGCCACCGACACCATTCTGAACCAGAAGGGTCAGAACGTCATCTGCATCTACGTGGCCATCGGCCAGAAGCGCTCCACCGTGGCCCAGATCGTCAACACCCTGACGCTGGGCGGCGCCATGGACTACACCATCGTGGTCTCCGCCACCGCCTCGGAGCTGGCCCCCATGCAGTACATCGCCCCCTACGCGGGCTGCACCATGGGCGAATACTTCATGGCCCAGGGCAAGGACGTGCTGGTGGTCTACGACGACCTCAGCAAGCACGCGGTGGCCTACCGCGCCATCTCCCTGCTGATCCGCCGTCCCCCCGGACGCGAGGCCTATCCCGGCGACGTGTTCTATCTCCACTCCCGTCTGCTGGAGCGGGCGGCCCGGATGGCTCCCGAGTACGGCGGCGGCTCCCTGACGGCCCTGCCCATCATCGAGACCCAGGCGGGCGACGTCTCCGCCTATATTCCCACCAACGTCATCTCCATCACCGACGGCCAGATCTTCCTGGAGACCGAGCTCTTCCACGCCGGCGTCATGCCCGCCATCAACCCGGGCATCTCCGTCTCCCGCGTGGGCGGCGCGGCCCAGATCAAGGCCCTGAAGAAGGTGGCCGGCTCCCTGAAGCTGCTCTATTCCCAGTACCGCGAGCTGCAGAGCTTCGCGCAGTTCGGCTCCGACCTGGACAAGGACACCAAGGACCGGCTGGCCCAGGGCGCCCGCATCGTGGAGGTGCTGAAGCAGTCCAACAACGCGCCCGTTCCCGTGGAGCTCCAGGTCTGCATCATCTACGCCGTGGTCAACGGCTACCTCAAGGAGATCGAGGTCGGCCAGGCCCACGAGTTCGAGCAGGGGCTCTTCCGCTATCTGGACACCCACGCCCACAAGCTGCTCCGCGCCATCGTGGAGACCAAGGTCCTCTCCGAGGAGAGCGAGAACGAGCTGAAGGAAGCCCTGAACGCCTATATCGCGGAATTCAAGAAGACGCACTGAGGAAGGAGGCATGACACATGGCTGGCGTTTCCATGAAGGATATCAAGCTCCGCATCAAGAGCATGGAAAGCACCAAGCAGATCACCAAGGCCATGGAAATGGTCGCCGCCTCCAAGCTGCGCCGCGCCCAGGAGCGGGTGGCCAACTCCCGCCCCTATTTTGAGATCCTTTTCGATACGCTCAATACCATCGCCAACAACACCGAGGACTTCTCCTCGCCCTTCCTGGAACGCCGGGAGGAGAAGAAGGCCTGCTACGTCGTCATCGGCGGCGACCGGGGCCTGGCCGGCGGCTACAACCACAACGTCTTCAAGCTGGCCTACGGTCGCATGGAGGGGCAGTCCTGCTGCGTGGTCCCCATCGGCAAGAAGTGCCTGGAGTTCTTCCGCGCCCGGGGCGTGGAGATCCTCACCGAGCACTACGCCGTGGCGGCCGACGTCTCCGTGGGCGACTGCTTCTCCGTGGCCAAGATGCTCAGCAAGGGCTTCCTGGCCGGGGAGTTCGACACCGTCAGCGTGGTCTACACCAACTTTGTCTCCATGCTGTCCCAGTCTCCCGGGATTCTGCAGCTGCTGCCCCTGGAGTATCACCCCCGCCCCGGCGACACCGACTCCGGCTGCCTGACCCTCTACGAGCCCGACGGCGCGGCCGTCTTTGACGCCATCATCCCCGAGTACCTGGGCGGCCTGATCTACGGCGCCCTCTGCGAGTCCGTCACCTCCGAGCACGGAGCCCGGCGTACCGCCATGGACTCCGCCACCAAGAACGCGGAGGAGATGATCTCCGGCCTGAGCCTGCGCTACAACCGGGCCCGCCAGGGCGCCATCACCCAGGAGATCACCGAGATCGTGGCCGGCTCCAACAATTGACGACTACCGAATCTATATCATTTTGCATTTTGCATTTCGCAATTTTGCATTTCCGAAGGAGTTGACTCTATGGCAACGAAAAATAAAGGCATCGTGGTCCAGATCATGGGCCCGGTTATGGACGTCCGTTTTGAAAACGGAAATCTGCCCGCCCTGCTGAACGCCATCGAGGTCTACAACGGCGAGACCAAGATCACCGCGGAGGTGGCGCAGCACATCGGCGACGACGTGGTTCGCTGCGTGGCAATGGCCTCCACCGACGGCCTGCAGCGCGGCATCGAGGCCACCGACACCGGCAAGCCCATCACCGTCCCCGTGGGCGAGGAATGCCTGGGCCGGATGTTCAACCTCCTGGGCAAGCCCATCGACAATATGCCCGCCCCCGTCACCGTGGAGCGCTGGCCCATCCACCGGGCCGCCCCCAGCTACGACGAGCAGGAGAGCACCACCGAGATCCTGGAGACCGGCATCAAGGTTGTGGACCTGATCTGCCCCTATGCCAAGGGCGGCAAGATCGGCCTCTTCGGCGGCGCCGGCGTGGGCAAGACCGTCCTGATCCAGGAGCTGATCTACAACATCGCCACCGAGCACAACGGCTATTCCGTCTTCACCGGCGTCGGCGAGCGGACCCGCGAGGGCAACGACCTCTATTATGAGATGAAGGAGTCCGGCGTCCTGTCCAAGACCGCCCTGGTCTACGGCCAGATGAACGAGCCGCCCGGAGCGCGTATGCGCGTGGGCCTCTCGGGCCTCACGATGGCCGAGTACTTCCGCGATCACGACCATCAGGACGTGCTGCTCTTCATCGACAACATCTTCCGCTTCACCCAGGCGGGCTCCGAGGTCTCGGCCCTGCTGGGCCGTATGCCCTCCGCCGTCGGCTACCAGCCCACGCTGGCCACCGAGATGGGCGCTCTGCAGGAGCGCATCACCTCCACCAAGAAGGGCTCCATCACCTCCGTTCAGGCTGTCTACGTTCCCGCCGACGACCTGACCGACCCTGCC
>JAFWTG010000077.1 GCA_017519005.1 Oscillospiraceae bacterium
CTCGCCCAGCATGGTCTCGTAGTGGGCGGAGAAGTCCCGGATGCTGGCGTCCACGTTGGCCAGCCGGGCCGCCTCCTCGATCTCCTCGGTGGTGAACTCGTCCACCGCGAAGGCGATGTTGTTGGTGATGGTGTCGGAGAAGAGGTAGTTGTCCTGGGGCACGTAGGCGCAGCCGGCCCGCAGCGAATGGATGGTGACCGTGTTCACGTCACGGCCGTCCACGAAGAGAGTCCCGTCCGGCACGTTGTAGGTCCGCAGAATCAGATCCACCAGGGTGGTCTTGCCGCAGCCGGTCTTGCCCACCAGGCCCACGTTCTCGCCGGCCTCGATGCGGAAGCTCACGTCCTTCAGGACGTCGTACTCCCCGTCGGGGTATCGGAAGGTCAGATTTTTGAACTCGATCTCGCCCTTCACCTGCTCCAGAGGCACGGCCCCGGGGGCGTCCACCACGTCGGGCCTGGCGTCCAGCAGCTCGCCGATGCGCTTCAGGGAGGCCTTGCCCCGGGAGGTCATGTCGATCAGCTCCGAGACGGCCATAACGGGCCAGATGACGGCCATGAAGTAGCCGATGAACTCCACCAGCTGGCCGGCGTTGAAGACGCCCTTCCAGACCAGATAGCCGCCGTAGCCCAGGATGATGCAGACGACGCTCTCCACGAACATCATCACCAGCACCCGCAGCAGAACGGAGGCCTTGGTGTGCTCGATGTTGGCGATCTCGTTCTCCGTGTTGAGCTTGCGGAAGGCCATCAGCTCCTTGGTTTCCTTCACGAAGGCCTTGATGACGGCGATGCCGGAGAAGCTCTCCTGGCTGAAATCGGACAGGCGGGAGAAGGCCTCCTGCCGGATGTCCCACTTCTTCATCATGTAGCGGCCCACCACCGTGGCGGAGGCCAGCAGCAGAGCCGTGGGAATCAGGGAGAGAACGGTCAGCAGCACGTTCATCCGGAACATCTTGGTCAGCGACAGCACCGCCAGCAGCAGCGCGTCGAAGAACATCATGATGCCCCAGGCGAAGCATTCCTGGACCGTGTCCAGGTCGTTGGTGAAGAGGCTCATCAGGCCGCCCACCTTGTGGACCTGGTAGTAGTTCTGGCTCAGATGACGGGCGTTGTCGAACATCCGGTTCCGCAGCCGCTCCTCCACCTTGATGGCGGTGCCGAAGAACATGATGCGCCACAGGAAGCGGCCGAAGACCATGGAGAGAATAATGGTCACCATGGGCAGACAGATTTTGTTCAGCAGGAAGTCCATGTCGAAGGGAACCTGCGCCCCGTCCACCAGGACCCAGCCCTGGTTGAGGCCGTTGACCACCATCTGATACAGGTTCGGGATAATCAGCTGCAGGTAGTCCACCGCCACCAGGGACGCCAGCCCCAGCAGCAGGAAATGCAGATACCGCAGATAGTAGCGGTTGATGTGTCTTCCAAAAATCACGGCTCTTCACCTCCGCCTGTGCCGCCGGTCTCCTCGCAGCCGCCTGCTTCGAGGGTCGGATCAAATTCCAGAATATCTCCCGGCTGACAGTCCAGAGCCTCGCAGATGGCTGCCAGCGTCGAGAAGCGAATCGCGCAGACCTTTCCGGTCTTCAGCTTGGAGAGGTTGACGCAGGAGATTCCGACCCGGTCCGCCAACTCCTTGAGCGGCATCTTCCGGTCCGCCAGCACCCGGTCCAGGCGTGAAACGATTTGTCCCATTTGACGCCTCCTATTAGTTTTTTTCGTAAAAAAATAAACGATTATCGTTAATGCCATGCAGTATCATACACGATCTGGCCGGATTTGTCAAGAGCGATTGCGGCAAAGCAAAAGGCCGGTCCCGCGGGACCGGCCTTTACGCTGTTCGATTACAAGCCCGGCTTGAAGCTGTCCTTCAGGCTGACGGAGCGGTTGAAGACCAGATGGCCCTCATGGCTGTCCTTGCTGTCCAGGCAGAAGTAGCCCAGCCGCATGAACTGAAAGTGGCCGGGAGGCACGACGCCGGCCAGAGAGGCCTCCACCTTGCAGCCGGTCAGGACCTCCAGGGAGTCCGGATTCAGGCAGTCCAGGAAGTTCTTGTCGGCGGCGTCGGGCTCGGGATCGGAGAAGAGATTGTCGTAGAGCCGGACCTCGGCGTCCTTGGCGGTCAGCGCGTCTACCCAGTGGATCGTGGCGCCCTTGACCTTCCGTCCGTCGGCGGGGTTGCCGCCCCGGGAGTCGGGGTCGTACTCGGCGTAGATCTCCGCAACGGAGCCGTCCGCATTCTTCTTGCAGCCGGTGCAGGTGACCAGATAGGCGCCCTTCAGCCGGACCTCGTTGCCGGGGTACATCCGCTTGTACTTGGGGATGGGGGCCTCCAGGAAGTCCTCGGCCTCGATCCACAGCTCCCGGGAGAAGCTGAGCTCCCGCATCCCGTCCTCGGGCCGGTTGGGGTTGTTCTCCACCTCAAAGAGCTCGGATTTGCCAGCGGGATAGTTGGTGATGACCAGCTTGACGGGGTGCAGCACCGCCATGACCCGCTGGGCGGTCTCGTTCAGGTCCTCCCGCAGGCAGTGCTCCAGGAAGGCGTACTCCACCGTGGAGGGGTTCTTGGCGACGCCGATGCGGTCGCAGAAGTTGCGGATGGACTGAGGCGTGTAGCCCCGGCGGCGCAGGCCGCAGAGGGTGGGCATCCGGGGATCGTCCCAGCCGGAGACCCGCCCCTCCTCCACCAGCCTGCGGAGCTTGCGCTTGGACATGACGGTGTGGTCGATGCCCAGGCGGGCGAACTCGATCTGACGGGGCTTGTGGTAGGGGATGGAGACGTTGGAGACCACCCAATCGTAGAGGGGCCGGTGCTCCTCGTATTCCAGCGAGCACAGAGAGTGGGTGATGCCCTCCAGGGCGTCCTGAATGGGGTGGGCAAAGTCGTACATGGGGAAGATGCACCACTTGGTCCCCTGGCGGTGGTGGTCGATGTAGCGGATGCGGTACATGATGGGGTCGCGGAACATCATGTTGGGGTGCGCCATGTCGATCTTGGCGCGCAGCACCTTGCTGCCGTCGGGGAACTCGCCGGCCGTCATGCGGCGGAACAGATCAAGGTTCTCCTCGACGCTGCGGTCGCGGTACGGGCTGTTTTTTCCGGGTTCCGTCAGCGTGCCGC
>JAFWTG010000078.1 GCA_017519005.1 Oscillospiraceae bacterium
CCGGCACGCTCCATGCCACCTCCCCGGAGACGGCCGGGCCAGCCAATGTCTCCTCCACGGTGTTGCTCCGGATAGAGTTTACAGCGCCGGACAGTCTCCAGCCGGCGGGTGAGCTCTTACCTCACCTTTCCACCCTTGCTCTCCCCAAAGGGGAGGGCGGTTTCTTTCTGTTGCACTTTTCCTGAAGTCGCCTTCGGCGGGCGTTACCCGTTATCCTTGCCCTGTGGAGCCCGGACTTTCCTCACGGTGGGCCTTTCGACCGTCCCGCGCGGCTGTCCGGCCCGGTTGCAGGGGTATTGTAGCGTGAGAACTCAGAATTGTCAATGCTTTTTCCATGAAAAAAACATTGAGTTTTTTAACTTTAGGTGTTATACTATATGGGATATCTATGAATTTCTAAAAAGGCAGGGAAGCGACGTGAGTAAATCCCAGTTGAGCATTATGGACATCGTACACACGCTGATTTCGCATCTGTTGGTGATTCTTCTGGTCGGCGCGGCCGCCGGCGCGGCGGCCTGGGCCTATACGACCTATAAGATTCCCAAGATGTACCGGGTCTCCGTGACCTTTTACGCCCTCAGCAATATCAACAAAGAGGACTCCAGCGTCGTCGATATCACCAAAAACCGGCAGCTCGCCAGCACCTATTCCTACGTGCTGCGCAGCAATCAGGTGATGAAGGAGGCGGCCGCAAGGCTGGAGGAGCGCGGCGTCAAGACGCCGGGCGGCGGCCAGTACAGCTACGGCGCGCTCAAGGGAATGACCTCCGTCTCCACCACCAACACCGAAATCTTTACCGCGTCCTTTTCCTCCTCCGACAAAGAGAATCTCCAGACGATCGCCAATACGATCGCCGAGACCGGCGCAGAGAAGATCCGGGAGATCGTGGGCGGCGAGGCCAAGATTCTCGATAACGCTGAGGCGCCCGGCGCGCCCTACTCTCCGAACGTGCGGACCAATACCATCAGCGGAGCGGCCATCGGTCTGTTGATCGCCGCCGCCCTCGTCATCATCCGGGCCTTGACCGACACGACGATCTGGAGCGAGGAGGACCTGAACAAGCAGTACAACGTCCCCGTTCTGGGCGTCGTGCCGCAGTTGATGGGACTCGATAAACAAAACACCACAAAGGAGTGAGACGATGCTGTTTCGGAAAAAGCGATTAACTGCTCCCCAGACCCAGACCGCAGCCAGGCAGCGGATGCTCACGGCCAACAGTCCCTTTGCCATCCGTGAGGCCTATAACTCCATCCGCGCCAAGCTGCTCTTTACGGGACGCGGCGAAAAATGCCCTGTTTTTGTCATTACCTCCGCCATGATGCACGACGGCAAGACCACCAACGCCGTCAACCTGGCGATTTCCATCGCCTCCACCTCCAAAAAGGTTCTGCTGATCGACGGCGATATGCGCAAGCCGACCGTCCACCGCTATTTCGGGCTGGAGAACAAGAACGGCCTGTCTGAGATTCTGGCCGGTCTTACCAACGAGGTCAAGATCCGAAAAACCGAGGTGGAGTATCTCCACGTTCTGACCTCCGGCCAGATCCCCCCAAACCCGGCGGAGCTCTTCGGCTCCGGGCAGATGGACAATCTCCTGGCCTACGTCGAGGAATTCTTCGATTACGTCATCATTGACACGCCGCCTGTCAATATGGTCAGCGACGCCGCCATTCTGGCGGAAAAAATCACCGGCTACGTCTTCGTGGTCCAGAGCGGCAAGAACCATTTCTACGAGCTGTCCTACGCGCTGGATACCATTCAGCAGATGAACGGCAACGTGGTGGGGATCGTCCTCAACGACGCCACCGGGCGCGGCGGCAATCACTACGGCGGCTACCGCTCCGGCTACTATTCCAAAAACTATTATCGCCGCAATTACGGCCGCGGCTACTACGGCGGCTACAGCACCTATGAGACCAAGATCGAGGACAACGGCCTGACGAAAAAGGAAGGCGAAGCGCATAACTCCGAGCAGACGCAGTAGACTGCGAATCAGGAAGGAGTTGAGAGCATGCTGGACTTTCACGCACATATCCTTCCCGGCGCCGACCACGGCAGTGACGGACTCCAGACCTCCCTTCGACAGCTGAAGCTGGCGGAGCAGGCGGGGATCGACGTGGTTGTGGCAACCCCGCACTTTTATCCCCAGACCGACAAATTCCAACACTTCCTCCGGAAACGGGAGGCCGCGTTCCGGCAGCTGCTGGAGGCCTATCACGGCCCCGTCCGTATTTTGCTGGGTGCGGAGGTCCACATGTGCGTCGGTCTGGACCATCTGCCCGGACTGGAGCGGCTCTGCGTCCAAAACACCGGCGTCATGCTCTGTGAGCTGCCCTTCCGGGGCAGCGCCTTCGGGCTGGCGGATACCTTTACGCGCCTGATGGACGAGCAGAATATTACGCCGGTTCTGGCCCACGTGGACCGCTATGAGCCTTCCGCCATCGACAATTACTTCAGCATGGGACTCTTCGGTCAGCTCAACGCCGAGCCGCTGAGCCATCGCTTCCGCCGCCGTCGTCTGCTGCCCTGGATCGACGAGGGCTGCATCGTGGCCTTGGGCAGCGACATCCACGGCACCGAGATCGGATACGCCCAGTATCTCAAGGCAGCGGAGTTTCTGGGCCCCCGCTTTGACACGGTGGAGACCCGGGTCCGCGGTCTGCTGAAGGACGCATTGCAGGAAAAAGCGCTGTTCTGACAGCGCTTTTTCTGCAGGAAAGGAGCCGAACCATGAGAAAACTTGCAGCGTTCTTCCTGCTGCTGGCCCTGCTGTGCGGAGCGGGCTTCTGGCAGCTCCGCCGCTGGGCGGAGCAGACCGAGGGACAGGCCGCGCAGCTCTGCGCCCAAATGGACCGGAGCGCCGCGTTCTGGGAGCAGAAAACCGCCTGGCAGGAAAACGAGGCCGCTGCCGAGGCTCTGGCCTACCGTCCCGCAGAGAAGGACGGCGAGGGCGTGGCCGAGTACGTCTCGCCGGAGGAAATCCGCTTCGTCAGCTTCTCCAAGGCCTGGGATGCGGAAAGCCTGAAAGCGCTCTATGAGGAGCTGCTTCGCAACCGTCACGGGCCGGAGCTGAACACCCTGGAGCGGGTGACGGTCTACGCGGAGGAGGACGAGTTCGCCGCCGCCACCCACCAGAATACGGTGCAGCAGGTGCCGGTGGCCGTCCACTTCCCGCTGGTCCCTGCGGAGGAGATCTTCTCCTTTCTGGTGGAGGGCGGGCAGATTTCGCTCTACGGCGGCGATGAGAAGACCAGCGTCGCGGAGATGGCCCCGGAGCTCAGCCATGAGTACGGTCACCACTACACCCTGAGCTACCTGCTGCCCGGCGGCGGCTCCAATATGGACCTGTACCGGGACTATGCCAGGCTGCGCGGGCTGAACGCCGACAACGTCTTCGTCCGGGCCGCCAGCACGGAGCAGTACTATCGCAATCACAAGCGCTTTCTGGTGGAGATCGCCGCCGAGGACTACGTGGTCCTGATGGGCAGCCCCAACGCCATGAAGCAGATCGGAAATTATAAGGACATCTACAGCTACGCCAGCGGCGAGCGGGGCGACGTATATATCGAGCGCAACGCGGCGCCCCAGGAGAATATGTGCCTGCCCTTTGCCACGGAGGTTCCGGGTCTGGCGGAGCTCTTCTACAGCTATCTGAACGAGACGCCGCCGGAATACCCGCACGCCGGCGACGTGGGGCTGCAGTTCCGGCGGCGAACCGAGAGCTTCCAGCTGGACACCGGCTACCGGACCTTTGTATCCTATCAGCTCAGCTGGGAAAAGACGCTGGGGGAGGACGCGGTCTATACCCTGATCTGCGTGAATCCGGAGACAGAGATGGTCTTTCCGGTGGTCACGGTCCGCAGCGGCGAGCCCGCGGAGGCGCAGATCGGAGAATACTGGCGCTCCACTTCGCGGACGGTGAGTTGGTTTGACGACGGCCTGACCGAGGGGACGAAACGCTTTTTGGTGGTCGTCACCCTGCCGAACGGGCAGGTCTCCGTCTCCGACCCGGTGGAAAAGAGCTTTTAGGAGGGACGGCACGTGAAAAAAACAGTCATCTGCCTGCTGGCCCTCCTGGGCCTGCTCCTCCTGCTCTGCGGCTGCACCGAGTCGGAGATCGCCTGCGGCGTAGACGCCGAAAACCGCGCCTTTCTGCGCTATGAGTGGAATTTGGATTTGACAGAGCTCTACGTCCGGGAACAGATTCCCATCCTGAACTGGCTCAAGGATCGGGCTGCAGAGCTGAAGCAGCAGGGCTTTACGGTGGAACACAACGCCGTCTCGGCCAACGAAAAGGGCAACTGGCTCCGGGCGGAGCTGATCCGGCCGGGCAAGGACCGGGCCGAGGCCCTGGAACTGCTGCGTGAGATGCTGACGGACGAGGGCCTGACGCCCTTCAGCGCCGCCGCGGTGGAGACCCTGCCCCAGGAGCTCCAGGACGCCTGCCGGGTCAGCCTGCGGCTGGAGCCGGAGAAGCTTCTGGCCACCGTCGGCGTCGAGACCTGGCCCAAGCGTCTGCGGGAGCGGGTGGCACCCTGGATCGAAACCTGCGGCGTCCGGCTGCGCGTGAGCCTTCCAGCCACGGCCCTGCCTGCCGGGGAGACGGCCGCGCTGGAGGACGGCCTGGCCGTCAAGGAGCTGCGCGTCCCGCTGACGGGCAGCGGCGAGCTGAGCCTTTCGACTCTTTGCTACGCCGGCAAGGGCGACGTGGATCAGGTCTGGTGGAACGGCGAGCCCCGCAGCGCAGCCGACGGGGAAGCTCTGGCGAAGTCCGTCGAGGCGGACGCCGCGTCCCTGCGCCGCCTGGAGCGGATCGTTCTGTACGCGGGCGCCGCGCTGGCGGTTTTGGCACTCCTCTTCTTTGTGTTCGGCACGGTTCGCCGCCGCAGGCTGCGCTGCTCCGAGCTGCCGAGCCCGGAGAAAGAGGCGAACGACGCGGAAGGCGAAATACAGGACGCGGGGTCGGAAGCGCAGGAATAGGGGAGCGCGAACAGACCCGTTGCTATTCTTCACGGTTCATTCGGAAGACCGGGCGGCTAAGCCGCCCGGTCTTCAGTCTGTCAAAGAACCGCAGGTTTCAGAGGGTGAAATCTGCGGTTCAAGCGTATATTTCTGGAAAACTGGACAAAAAACGCTGGAAATCTGAAAAAGTGAAGCAAAAAGGAGTTATTCCAACTCCAATTTGCCAGTTTTTTCAGGTTCATAGCAGCATA
>JAFWTG010000079.1 GCA_017519005.1 Oscillospiraceae bacterium
AATGCCAACACAAACCTCCATCCGAAAGGGTGGAGGTTTTCTTTTGCATTTGCGTATCCAAAGAAACGTACCCCCCGAAGAAATTGCGAGCAATTTCTTCGGGGGGGTACGAAAAATCCGGGACCGTCCGGCGTCATTCCGCGGCGTTCGTTTCCAGGAAGGGCCGCAGAGCGGAGGGGGCGTCCGCGGGGTCGAGCCGGGCGGTCATCGTGAAGTCGATGCCGTTCTCCCTGCCGAAGCGGTCGCACCAGCCGCAGAACTGGGACAGGAGCTTCGCGTCGTCGGAGCCCAGGAGGCGGTGAACGCTCTTGAGATAGACGTGGGTAATGTCAAAGTTCCCCGCGTGCAGGCCGGAGATAAAGGCCTTCAGGGACTCGGCGCCCTCCAGCTGGTAGGGCTGGTATTCGATCAGGCGAACCTTGTAGTTCAGATCGTAGCGCAGAGAGGTCTTGAGCTCGATGCAGACCAGGCTGCCGCTCTCCTTCTCCACCGCTTCGTTGATTTCGTTCAGCATACGCTGTGTTTTGCCGGTGCCGCTGAGGCCGGCGATGAGCTTGACCATAGGAAATCGTCTCCTTAAAAATTTTTCGTTCTGTGATTGCGTCCCTGTAAAGGGGACGCGGATCGGTTGTGATTTACGTCTCGTATCCGGGCTTGCCCAGGAGCTGGAACATGTTCCGCTTGTAGAACTCTACGCCGGGCTGGTTGAAGGGGTTGACCCCCAGCATGTAGGCGGAGATGCCGCAGCTCAGCTCGAAGAAGTAGAACAGCTCGCCCAGGGTCCGGTCGCAGACCTCGTCGGCCTGCACCAGGATGACGGGCACGCCGCCGTCCACGTGGGCCTCCAGGGTGCCCTGGAAGGCCTGCTCCTCCACGTAATCCAGGCTCTTGCCCTCCAGGTAGTTGAGGCCGTCCAGGTTCTTCCAGTCCAGCTCGATCATGGTTCGCTTGCGGGGAGGGGCAAAGCGGATCACCGTTTCGAAGAGGTTTCGCCTGCCCTGCTGGATCAGCTGACCCAGGGAGTGGAGGTCGGCGGTGAACTCCGCGGCGGCGGGGAAGAGACCCTTGCCGTCCTTGCCCTCGGACTCGCCGAAGAGCTGCTGCCACCAGCCGCCGAAGAAGCGGGCCGCGGGCTCCCAGTTGCAGAGCAGCTCAATGGCCTTGCCCTTGCGGTAGAGCAGATTCCGGGCCGCGGCGTAGAGCCAGACCGGGTTCTCGAAGGAGAAGACGGAAAGATCCCGCTGCGCGGCCGCTGCGCCGAACATCAGCTCGGTGATATCCATGCCGGCCACGGCCATGGGCAGCAGACCCACCGCCGTCAGCACGGAGTAGCGGCCGCCCACGTCCGGCGGGATTACGAAGCTCTCGTAGCCCTCCTCCGCGGCCATCTGGCGCAGGGCGCCTTTGGCGGGATCGGTGGTGACGAAGATGCGCTTTCTGGCCTCGTCGGCCCCGTATTTCCGCTCCAGCATCCATTTCAGCGCCCGGGTAGCGATGGCGGGCTCGGTGGTGGTGCCGGACTTGGAGATGATGTTGATGGAGAAGTCCTTGCCCTCCAGCAGGGCGCTGAGCTCCTGCCATGCGCGGGTGGACAGATTGTTGCCGGCGAAGAGAATCTGCGGGTCCTTGCCCCGGAGATTATGGTTCTGACCCTTGACCAGCTCAATGGCGGCGCGGGGACCGAGGTAGGAGCCGCCGATACCGACGACGACGAAAATCTCGGAGTGCTCGCGGATGCGCTTGGCGGCGGCCACGATCCGGCGCATCTCAGCGGTGGCCTCGAAGCTGGGCAGATCCAGCCAGCCCAGATAATCGGAGCCGGGGCCCTTGCGCTCATTGAGCAGGCGGTGCGCGTCGAAGACTTCTTTTTCCAGACTCAGCAGGTCGTTGAGCGTATATTCTCCCCAGATATTGGAAATATCAACGTTGACCATTGCATGCACCTCTCTTTGCTGTCATTTCCCCCTATATCATAACCGATTTCCGGTCGGAAAACAATGGGGAATTTGATGAATTGGAGAATTATTTTTTGCGGCGGCTTTTCTGAATAAAATTTCGAATTTCCTTGACTTCCAGGGTAGTTTTTTGTATAGTATAAGCGGAAAATGTCACGGACAGAGTCTTTCGACTGATCTATTCTATTTTATAAGTTGGTTACTTCATAACCGAAATGCGTTTTTCACGCAGACTTGTGAAACGGTCAATAAGAGCAGTAAAAGTATTGATTGCTGTATAGGCTCTGTTATCCGCCGGTGTTTTGCTTCACCCCGTCCGGGGCGGGGCTTTCCCCGCATTTGACCGTTCACAGGCTGCGGCCTGTGATTTTTGTTTTTCTGGGGGTATCTGCCATGAATGATTCCTGCTTCTTCCCCGATCAGCACCGTGCGCCCATTTACGAGGCGCTCCAGACCTTCCGCCAGATGCGGGTGGTTCCCTTTGACGTTCCCGGCCACAAGCACGGCCGGGGCAATCCCGAAATGACCGCCTTTTTGGGCGAGAAGTGCGTCCAGATCGACGTAAACTCCATGAAGCCGCTGGACAATCTCTGCCACCCGGTCTCCGTGATCAAGGAGGCGGAGATGCTGGCCGCCGACGCCTTCGGCGCGGCCCACGCCTTCCTGATGGTGGGCGGCACCACCTCCTCCGTCCAGACCATGGTGCTGGCAACCTGCAAGCGGGGCGACAAGATCATCCTGCCCCGGAACGTCCACCGCTCCGTCATCAACGCCCTGGTGCTCTGCGGCGCCGTGCCGGTCTACGTGAACCCCGAGGTGGACGACCGCCTGGGCATTTCCCTGGGTATGCGGCGGGACCAGGTCTTCAAGGCCATCCGGGAGAACCCGGACGCGGTGGCGGTGCTGGTGAACAACCCCACCTATTACGGCATCTGCTCCGACCTGAAATCCATCACCCAGATGGCCCACGACGCGGGCATGTACTGCCTGGTGGACGAGGCCCACGGCACCCACTTCTACTTCGGCGCCGGCATGCCCACCACCGCCATGGAGGCGGGGGCGGATATGGCCGCCGTGTCCATGCACAAGTCCGGCGGCAGCCTGACCCAGTCCTCCTTCCTGCTCACCGGCCCCCGGATGAACCCGGGCCACGTGCGGCAGATCATCAACCTGACCCAGACCACCTCCGGCTCCTACCTGCTCATGTCCTCCCTGGACATTTCCCGCCGGATGCTGGCCCTCCACGGCCGGGAAATCTTCGCCAAGGTCTCCACCATGGCGGACTACGCCCGGGAGGAGGTCAACGCCATCGGCGGCTACTACGCCTTCGGCAAGGAGCTGGTGAACGGAGACGCCATTTTCGACTTTGATCCGACGAAGCTCTCCATCCACACCCGGGACATCGGCCTGGCGGGCATCGAGGTCTACGACATTCTGCGCGACGAGTATGACATCCAGATCGAGTTCGGCGATATCGGCAACATTCTGGCCTACCTCTCCATCGGCGACCGGCCCCAGGAGCTGGAGCGTCTGGTCTCCGCTCTGGCGGAGATTCGCCGCCGCTACCAGCGGGACGGCTCCGGTCTGCTGGACACCGAGTATCTGGACCCCGAGGTGGTGGCCACCCCCCAGGAGGCCTTCTACGCCCCCAAGAAATCCGTCCCCCTGAACGAGAGCGAGGGCTGCGTCTGCAGCGAGTTCGTCATGTGCTATCCCCCCGGCATTCCCATCCTGGCCCCCGGCGAGCGCATCACCCGGGACATTTTGGACTATATCCAGTTCGCCAAGGAAAAAGGCTGCTCCATGACCGGCCCCGAGGACCCGGATATTTTAAGATTGAACGTCCTTGCGTAAGGAGGAACGATTATGGAACTCTGGTTCTCTGAATTTCACGCGCCGGATGTGAAGCACTCCATCCGGATCAACAAGCATCTGTATTCCCAGCAGTCGGACTACCAGCGCATCGACATCTTTGAGACGCCGGAATTCGGTCGGGTGCTGGCCCTGGATGGAAACGTCCAGCTCACGGAGCGGGACGAGTTCATCTACGACGAGATGATTACCCACGTGCCCATGGCGGTCCACCCCGGCATCAAGGACGTGCTGGTGATCGGCGCCGGTGACGGCGGCGTGGTGAAGGAGCTGGCGAGATATGAGCGCATCGAGCGCATCGACCTGGTGGAGATGGACCCCGAGGTCATCAAGGCCTGCCGGGCGTACCTGCCGGAGAACGCCTCCCGTCTGGACGACCGCCGGGTCCACATCTTCTACGACAACGCCCTGCGCTTCATCCGCCGCTGCTCGGAGCAGTACGACTTGATCATCGTGGACTCCACGGACCCCTTCGGCCCCTCCGAGGGCTACTTCACCCGGGAGTTTTACGGCATCTGCTACAACGCCCTGCGGGAGGACGGCATCATGGTGAACCAGCAGGGGAGCCCCTTCTATCAGCATGACGCCGAGGCCATGCAGCGCTCCCACCAGCGCATCGTCCACACCTTCCCCATCAGCCGGGTCTACCAGGCCCACATCCCCACCTACGCGGCGGGCTACTGGACCTTCGGCTTCGCCTCCAAGAAATACCACCCCGTGGATGACCTGGACGCCGCCGGCTGGAATAAGCTGAATTTGCAGACGAAATATTACACCACCCGGCTCCACGTGGGCGCCTTCTGTCTGCCCGCGTTTTTGGAGAAGCTTCTGAAGGAGGTAGAGGGATGAGACAGAACGTAGAGACCTTCATCGGCTGTGACGCGCCCTTTGCCGAGGCGGATATCGTGCTCTTCGGCGCGCCATTCGACTCCACCACCTCCTTCCGCCCCGGCGCCCGCTTCGGCTCCGCCGCTATGCGGCACGAGAGCTTTGGCATCGAGACCTGGAGCCCCTATCAGAACCGGGACCTGACGGACTACGCCGTCTTCGACAGCGGCGACCTGGAGCTCTGCTTCGGCTCCGCCGAGTCCGCCCTGGCGGATATTCGGGACCGGACCGAGACCATCCTGGAGGCCGGGAAGCTGCCCCTGCTGCTGGGCGGCGAGCATCTGGTGACCCTGGGCGCCGTCCGGGCCGTGGCGACCCGTTATCCCAAGCTCCACATCATCCACTTCGACGCCCATGCGGACCTGCGGGACGACTATCTGGGGGCGAAGCTCAGCCACGCCTGCGTCATGCGTCGCTGCCACGAGCTGGTGGGGGACGGACACATCCACCAGTTCTGCATCCGCAGCGGCGACCGGGAGGAGTTCCGCTTTGCCAAGGACCACACCGAGCTCCACCCCTTCGATTTCGCGGGGCTGGAGAGCCTCTGCGACGGTCTGGCCCGGGCGGGGACCCCGGTGTATTTCACCATCGACCTGGACTGCCTGGACCCGGCCTGCTTCCCCGGCACCGGCACCCCCGAGGCGGGCGGCGTCTTCTTCCCCCAGCTGCTGAAGGCCATCCTCACCGTGGCCCAGACCAACGTCATCGCCGCGGACCTCACCGAGCTGGCCCCCATGCTGGACCCCAGCGGCGTCAGCACCGCCATGGCCTGCAAGGTTTTGAGAGAGCTTCTGCTTGCGCTGCTCGCCGGTTAAGCAGAATGAAACTATGAAAGCATGAAACTATGAAACTATTGTGGTATGGTTCAAATTGCCATTTGAACCATATAAATGATAGTAGAGGTTGGAATGAAGTGGAATGAAGCAGGATAAACTGGCAGAGCTTTCTTTAGCGTTTGGAATTGAGATTATGCGCCTTTCTCACTGGTTGAAACAGCAAAACGAGCGCGTTGCATCCTACCAGGTCTGCAAAAGCGGGACTTCCATCGGCGCAAATATCCGGGAGGCCCACTACGCACAAAGCAAACCGGACTTTATTTCCAAGCTGCAAATCGCATTGAAAGAAACCAACGAAACCTATTACTGGCTGGAGCTGCTGTATGGCGCGGAATATATATCCAAAGATTCATTTTCCCGCCTGTCTGCTCTCTGCAACGAATTACGCGTTTTACTGATTAAATCAATCAATACCGCAAAGCAAAATATGAAAAGCAACGAATGATTTCGGTTTTTTTCGTTTTTCAATTCGCAGAATTGAAAAACACCTCAATATTTTCATAATTTCATAGTTTCATTTTTTCATTTGAATAAAGGAGGTACAATCAATGAGTCGTGTATTAGTGATCGGCTGCGGCGGCGTTGCCAACGTGGCGATTCGCAAGTGCTGCATGCTGCCGGAGGTCTTCACCGAGCTGTGCATCGCCAGCCGGACCAAGTCCAAGTGCGACGCCCTGGCGGCGGAGCTGAAGGACAAGACTTCTACCAAGCTCACCACCGCCCAGGTCAACGCCGACAGCGTGGAGGAGCTCTGCGGCCTGATTAACGCCTACAAGCCCGACCTGGTGATGAACATCGCCCTGCCCTACCAGGATCTCACCATCATGGAGGCCTGCCTGCAGTGCAAGGTCAACTATATGGACACCGCCAACTACGAGCCCGAGGACACCGACGATCCCGAGTGGCGCAAGGTCTACGAGAAGCGCTGCGCCGAAAAGGGCTTCTCCGCCCTCTTCGACTACTCCTGGCAGTGGGCCTACCGGGCGCGCTTCGAGCAGGCCGGTCTGACGGCCCTGCTGGGCTGCGGCTTCGATCCCGGCGTGACCCAGGCCTACTGCGCCTACGCCAAGAAGCACGAGTTCGACGAGATCGACACCATCGACATCCTGGACTGCAACGGCGGCGACCATGGCTACGCCTTCGCCACCAACTTCAACCCCGAGGTCAATCTCCGGGAGGTCTCCGCCCCCGGCTCCTACTGGGAGGACGGCCACTGGGTGGAGATCCCCGCCATGAGCATCAAGCGGGAGTATAACTTCGACCAGGTGGGCGACAAGGACATGTACCTGCTCCACCACGAGGAGATCGAGTCCCTGGCGGAGAACATCCCCGAGGTCAAGCGCATCCGCTTCTTCATGACCTTCGGCCAGAGCTATCTGACCCACATGAAGTGTCTGGAGAACGTGGGCATGCTCTCCACCACCCCCATTAACTTTGAGGGCCATGAGATCGTCCCCATCAAGTTCCTGAAGGCCCTGCTGCCCGATCCCGCCAGCCTCGGCCCCCGGACCCACGGCAAGACCAACATCGGCTGCATCTTCACCGGCCGCAAGGACGGCAAAGAGAAGAAATACTATATCTACAACGTCTGCGACCACCAGGAATGCTACAAAGAAGTGGCCTCCCAGGCCATCTCCTACACCACCGGCGTCCCCGCCATGTGCGGCGCGCTGATGATGCTCACCGGCAAGTGGATCAATCCCGGCGTGCACACCGTGGAGGAGTTTGATCCCGATCCCTTCCTGGCCGCGCTGGACCGATACGGCCTGCCCAGGTCCGAGTCCCACGACCCGGTGCTGGTTCCGTGACGGGCGAGAGCCGCGCGCCCTTCGCCCCTCTGGGCGGCAAGACCCCCGAGGAAGTCTTCGGGGGCCTTGTCACCCCCTGCTACATCCTGGACGAAGGGCAGCTGAAACGAAACGGCCGGATCCTGGCCGGGGTGGCGGCGCGGACCGGCTGCCGCTTCCTGCTGGCGCAGAAGGCCTTCTCCAACTACGACTGCTACCCGGTGCTGGCCCCATTCTTAGCAGGCACCGAGGCCAGCGGTCTCTTTGAGGCGCGGCTGGGCTGGGAGGAGCTGCCGGACAAGGAGGTCCACGTCTTCTGCGGGGCCTATCGGCCGGACGAGTTCGACGAGCTGCTGCATTACGCGGGCCATATCGTCTTCAATTCCCCGGCCCAGCTGGCCAAGCTCGGCCCGAAGGCGAAGGCCGCGGGCAGGAGCCTGGGCCTGCGGATCAATCCCGAGTGCTCCACCCAGGAGGGCCATGAAATCTACGATCCCTGCGCGCCCGGCTCCCGGCTTGGTACGACGCGGGAGCAGTGGGACAGGTTTATGACCCCGGAGCTGATCGCCCTGCTGGACGGCCTCCACTTCCACACCCTCTGCGAGCAGGATTCCGACGCCCTGGAGCTTACCCTGAGGGCCGTGGCGGAGAAGTTCGGGGACGTGCTGCCCCGTATGAAATGGCTCAACATGGGCGGCGGCCACCACGTGACCCGCCCGGACTACGACGTTCCCCGGCTGGAGCGCTGCATCCGCTTCGCCCAGCAGGAGTGGGGCGTCACCGTCTACCTGGAGCCCGGCGAGGCCTGGGCCCTGAACGCCGGCTTCCTGGCCGCCCGGGTCCTGGACCTGACCGAAAACAACGGCGTCCGCAACGCCATCCTGGACTGCTCCGCCGCCTGCCACATGCCCGACGTCATCGAGATGCCCTATCTGCCGCCGGTTTACGGCGCGGCGGAGGGATCAGGGATCTGGATCAGGGATCAGAGGATAGCCAGCCCGTAGGGGCGGCCATTGGCCGCCAGCCCGAGGCACCAGCCTCCCCCGCTTGTCATTCTGAGCGGAGCGAAGAATCCGTTCTCCCTGCGTTGGAGAATACGGATTGCCACGGCCAGTGTGCGCACTGGCCTCGCAATGACAAATCTAAAACCTACCGCCTGGGCGGGCCTTCCTGCCTGTCCGGGGACGTGGTTGGAGACTACGAATTCGACCATGAATTGCGGGTCGGGGAGCTGGTCCTCTTCGGCGACCTTGCCATCTATTCCACCTGCAAGAACAACACCTTCAACGGCATGCCGCTGCCCAACATCTGGCGGCGCAGGGAAGACGGCAGCCTGGAGCGTCTGACCGATTTCGGCTACCGGGACTTCAAATACCGCTTGGGGCGGTAGATCGGGATTTGTGAGGGGTGCTGCGTAGGGCGGCCAGACCTCTGGCCGCCGCGATGACCGCCAGCGTTTCGGCGGCGGCCTGGGGTCAGGCCGCCCTACGCAGGAATACTACAAATCCGAATTTTGCAAGAAAGGAACGCTTGCTATGACAAATATTCCCGTCAAAAAACTCCGCGACAACGCCATTCTCCCCGCCTACGCCACGGCCTTCTCCGCCGGGGCGGATCTCTACGCCTGTATCGACGAGCCGGTGACCATCCGCTCCCATTTCACGGAGATGATCCCTCTGGGCTTTTCGATGGCCATTCCCCAGGGCTGGGTGGGCTTGATCTTCGCCCGCTCCGGCATGGCCTCCAAGCGGGACCTGGCCCCGGCCAACAAGGTGGGCGTGGTGGACGCCGACTACCGGGGGGAGTGGTTCATCCCCATGCACAACCACGGCCGGGGCGTTCAGGTGGTCTACCCCGGCGACCGCATCGCCCAGCTGGTCGTCGTCCCCTGCATGACGGCATCCTTCACCGAGGTGGACGAGCTGGACGAGACGGAACGCGGCGCCGGCGGTTTCGGCTCCACCGGCACAAATTGAAAATTGAAAGTTGAAAATTGAAAATGAATGTGTTTTTCAAATTGCAATTTGAAAAACTCCGATAACTTTCAACTTTTAATTTTCAATTTTCAACTCAAAAGGTGACTGCCATGTTCTTACCCATCAACAAACGTGATATGAAGACCCGCGGCTGGGAGCAGTGCGACTTTGTCTACGTCATCGGTGACGCCTACGTGGACCATCCCTCCTTCGGCCACGCCATCATCTCCCGGGTGCTGGAGCACGCGGGCTACAAGGTGGGCATCATCTCCCAGCCCGACTGGAAAAACCCGGCGTCCATCGACGCGCTGGGCCGGCCCCGGCTGGGCTTTTTGGTGATGGGCGGGAACATGGATTCCATGGTGAACCACTATTCCGTCTTCAAGCACCGCCGGAAGACCGACGCCTACACCCCCGGCGGGGTCACCGGCAGGCGGCCCGACTACGCCACGGTGGTCTACTGCAACCTGATCCGCCAGACCTACAGGGACGTGCCCATCATCATCGGCGGCATGGAGGCCAGCCTGCGCCGACTGGCCCACTACGATTATTGGAGCGACAGGATGAAGCGCTCCATCCTCCTGGATTCCCAGGCGGACCTGCTGCTCTACGGCATGGGGGAGCGCTCCATCGTGGAGGTGGCCGACGCCCTCAACGCGGGGCTCTCGGTCCACGATCTGACCTTCCTGGACGGCACGGTCTACCGCTCCAAGACCATCGACCAGGTGGTGGACGGCATCACCCTCCCCGGCTGGCGCACGGTGAAGGACGACAAACCCGCCTACGCCCGCTCCTTCTACACCCAGTACCTGAACACGGACCCCTTCACGGCGAAGCCTCTGATCGAGCCCTATGAGAAGGAGTATGTGATCCAGAACCCACCCCAGAAGCCTCTGAGCGAGGCAGAGATGGACGAGACCTATGATCTGCCCTACGAAAATACCTATCACCCCAGCTATGAGAAGCGCGGGGGCGTGCCGGCCATCCAGGAGATCAAATTCTCCCTGACCTCCAACCGGGGCTGCTTCGGCGGCTGCTCCTTCTGCGCCATCACCTTCCACCAGGGGCGCATCATCCAGACCCGCAGCCACGAATCCATCCTCAAAGAGGCCGAGCGCATGACCAAGGACCCGGCGTTCAAGGGCTACATCCACGACGTGGGCGGCCCCACGGCCAACTTCCGCCTGCCCGCCTGCGAAAAGCAGCTCACCAAGGGCGTCTGCGCGGGCAAGCAGTGCCTCTTTCCCAAGCCCTGCCGGAACCTCCGGGCGGACCATTCGGACTACGTGGAACTGCTGCGGAAGCTCCGGGCCCTGCCCGGGGTCAAAAAGGTCTTCATCCGCAGCGGCATCCGCTTCGACTATCTGCTGGCGGACAAGGACGAGACCTTCTTCCGGGAGCTGGTGAAGTACCACGTCTCGGGCCAGCTCCGGGTGGCCCCGGAGCACGTCAGCGACCGCGTCCTGGACCTGATGGGCAAGCCCCGGAACGCGGTCTACGAGCGTTTTGTGGAGAAATACAACGCCCTCTGCGCGAAAATGAAGCTGGACCAGTACGTGGTCCCCTATCTGATGTCCTCCCACCCCGGCTCCCGGCTGGAGGACGCCGTCGCCCTGGCGGAGCACGTCCGGGACATGGGCTACATGCCCGAGCAGGTCCAGGACTTCTACCCCACCCCCTCGACGATCTCCACGGTCATGTACTACACCGGCCTGGATCCCCGCACCATGCAGCCGGTCTACGTGGCCAGGGACCCCCATGAAAAGGCCATGCAGCGGGCGCTGATCCAGTACCGGGACCCCAAGAACTATGCCCTGGTCCACGAGGCCCTCGTTCTTTGCCACAGAGAAGACCTCATTGGCAACGGACCGAACTGTCTGATACGCCCAAAAAAGAAAGCCGCCCCAAAGGGGCGGAAATGAACGAACAAGAGCCGGATCGCTGTGATCCGGCTCTTGTTTGTTTATTTTTCTTCGAGGATCTTGTTCAGCTCCTGCATGAAGCTGTGAATGTCCTTGAACTGACGGTAGACGGAGGCAAAGCGGACGTAGGCGACTTCGTCCAAACCCTTGAGCTTTTCCATGACCTGCTCGCCGATGAACTCCGTGGTGATCTCCCGCTCCAGGGAGTTCTGAACCGAAGCCTCGATCTCGTTCACCGCGTTTTCCAACTCCTGCATGGAGACGGGCCGCTTCTCACAAGCCCGGAGCATGCCGTTCATGATCTTGTTGCGGTCAAAGGGCTGGCGGCTGTTGTCCCGCTTGACCACGATGATGGGCAGGCTCTCCACGGTTTCATAGGTGGTAAAGCGCTTCTGGCAGTTGAGACATTCGCGGCGGCGGCGGATGCTGGTCCCGTCCTCGGAGTGGCGGGAATCGACGACCTTGCTCTCCTGGAACCCGCAGTGCGGACACTTCATATTGTTATCCCCCTTGTGCAGTAATACGATATGTTTGAATTATTATAACAAACGCGCCGCGGGATGTCCAGTGCTTTTTTCGGCAAATTGGGATTTGTGGCACCCTCACGCCGACCAGGCGTGCGTGATGTCTGCCCGGAGCTTTTCCATGATCCGCCTCTCCAGCCTCGAAATATAGGACTGCGAAATTCCCAGCCGGTCCGCCACCTCCTTCTGGGTCTGGGCCGGAATCCCGCCCAGACCGAAGCGCAGGGCGACGATCTCCCGGTCCCGGGCCGGGAGTCTGGCCAGGGCCTGGCGCAGCAGCTCGTGGTCCACGCTGTCCTCCAGGGCCCGGAGCACCGTGTCGCCGTCGGTGCCGAGAATGTCGGAGAGCAGCAGCTCGTTGCCGTCCCAGTCGGTGTTGATGGGCTCATCCAGGGAGATTTCCGCCTTCTGGTTGGCAATCTTTCGGATGTGCATGAGAATCTCGTTTTCCACACAGCGGGAGGCGTAGGTGGCCAGCTTGATGTTCCGGTCCCGGCGGAAGGTGTTGATGCCCTTGATGAGGCCGATGGTGCCGATGGAAATCAGGTCCTCCAGGTTGACCCCGGAGGACTCAAAGCGCCGGGAAATGAAGACCACCAGCCGCAGATTGTGCTCGATCAGCAGCTGCCGCGCCGCCCGGTCCCCCTGCTCCAGCCGCAGCAGGGCCGCGGCCTCCTCCTCCTTCTCCAAGGGCGGCGGCAGAACGTCGCTGCCGCCGATGTACAGGATCTTCGTCTTTCGCCGCAAGTGCAGCAGCAGCCGGTGGATCGTGTAGATATTCATTCTATGACCTCCGTTTCGTCAAATTCGGTTTCTGGTTATCGGCTTTACTCAGCCTAACGACTGAATGCATCGCTCAGCTGAGGCAGAAGCCTTTCAAATCTGCCGTAGGGGCGCTCATTGAGCGCCCGGTCCGCCATGGGCGGACAATTTGCCGGAGACAAATCCAGCATGGCTGCGGAAGGATCTACGTTTGGATCGTTTGCTCCTGCAAACGATGCTTGCTCCGCAAGCGCGGGCGCTCAATGAGCGCCCCTACGGCGTGTTTGCTGACTTAAGCCGATAGCCAGAATTCGGTTTTGTCGATCTCCCCCGTAGGGGCCGGCGTCCTCGACGGCCCGCAGGTCTCAGAGGCCGGCACGTTCGGGGCGTCGAGGACGCCGCCCCCTACGGCGTTATTTCTCCCGCTTCACCCCTGCACAATCGCCTCATACCCTCCACCGTCGGAGAGCTCCGTCGGGGAGAAGGCCGCCAGCCGCGTCGGGACCGGCTTCCCATCCTCAGCGACCCGATCCAGGACCAGCGCCGCCAGCAGGCCCCGATCCACGCCCACAGCCCGAAAGGGGAGCAGCCTCGTCCGCAGCTCCGGCCGGGCCTCCGCCAGGCGGAGCAGCAGCCCGGCCGGGTCCTCAAACTGGGCCTTCGTCAGCCCCAGCTCCGGCAGCAGTCGGGCCGCCGCCCGCCAGCTTGCCACCAGGGCCGGCTCTCCGGTGACGGGGTCGGAGAGGGTGTTGCCCGTGTCCCGCAGAGCGGAGCAGCAGGCCGTCCGCTCTCCCAGCGTAAGCTCCAGCCGCAGCAGCTCCCGGCCCCGGTGCCGGGCAAAGCGGTCCAGCAGCAGGCGGCAGAGCCCGTACACGGCCGCGGCCAGCAGCACCAGCAGCCGCCCGGAGAGCCGGTAATAGATCCGCCCGCCCCGGGTGAAGGCCGGAATCCGCAGCAGGCTGCAGACCGTCAGAGCCAGACCCGCGAAGCCGCAGCAGACGCAGAAGAACCAGAGCCAGCTCTTCCAGGCCCGCCCCCGCCAGCCGAAGCAAATCAGGCAGAGACCGGAATACGCCAGCGCCGCTCCGGGCAGGCTTCCCAGCCAGCCCAGGCCGGGGAGGCACGCGGCGCAGGCCGCCAACCCGCCGAAGCCCGCCCCGGCCCAAAGCCGCCGGGGCCTGGTTCCGCCGCCCGTCAGGGAAAGCGCCGTTTTCAGCAGCAGCCAATCCACCGCCGCGTTGACAAGAAACACCTCGTCTATGTAAACGACTGCCATCCCCACCCCCTTGCGCTCCGCCCCGATCCTGTCATTGCGAGACCAGAGCGCACACTGGTCGTGGCAATCCGTATCCCCCGTCCCGTCCCCGTCATTCTGAGCGAAGCGAAGAATCCGCGTCCCCGTCCCCAAAGCGCCCTTCCATTATACACCGCCGCCGGGAAAAAACAGGTCGCTTCCCCAATGTCGAATCATCGAAAGGATGAAAAAAGCAGGCCGCTTCAGCGGCCTGCAGTTGATCAATATGTCCCAGTGCTCGTCAAAGGGGACTGCGCCCCGATTGGCGTGTGCAGCTTTACATCAGACTGTCAATGTATGCTGCAAGCTTCTCTCTGTCGAAGAAATTCTCCGTCTTGCTGATGAAGAAATCAGGCTCGACGCCCTGATCGATGTCGTAGAAGGAACCGTTTCTGAGATAAGCTGTCACACGCAACGCACAAAACCGTCCCCCGTGCTTCACTGCTTCGGATAATCTATAGAAAGGATTGTCCCGAAACAAGAGCCCTGGCCCATCAGCTTGTAGACTGCAAGCTCGGATACGACCATCTCAGCATCGCTGCGTTGGATGGTCACTGCGGCCGGACGCTCATAATAGACCGTGAGAATTTTCCCATCGTCTAGAAGACTGCAGGAATAGGGTCCTGACGATACAATGAATCTCCATTCTGCGGAAGGATCAATTTTATGAATATCTTCGCCGGTGCTTGTTCCGGGCGTAATCATCGAAAAGTCAGAGAGACTCGGCAGACGATCCAAATATGCAGTAAATGACGCCAGCGCATAATCAACCGACGTTTCTATATCCCGATATTCCGGAGGTACCACTTGCCCCCAGAACACGTAGAAGAAACCGCCTTCTTGTACCTTGTACACCGTATAGGCCCGGTTATAATTCCAGCGAAGGCACTGAACCGGAAAGCGTGCGTTGACTTCCTTAATTGTCGGGAAATGCATTTCCTCTCCATAATGAAACGACAGGTATTCTTGATAGCTGCAACTCGGAAACCACACAGTCAATTCAGAAAGCGAATAAGCATCAGTCAGCAGGACGTCAAGCGGCGTTTTGTTGTCAATTGTGATTCCGCCAATTTGAACCAGAGGATCGTATTCGCTTGGCGGAGCAATTGATTGATCCCTTGCGCAGCCAAAAAGCAAATGAAGTAATAGCAGCATAACAACAAGAAGCATGAAATCATGGCACCTCAATTACTCCACCCCTCTCGGATTGCAAAATAGATAATCGGCCCACTATAGGATTGATCAATTTGGCTCGAACTTTTGAATACTTCCATTTCTGCAGGCTAAAAACAAATATCCCTTGGACCATGTGACGCAAAGGACTTCCTTCTCGCGGAAGGTCTTACTGTCAAGGAGAATTTGCGCGTCCGAAAAACAGAAGTCCCTGTAATCGTTGATCGGCGATCTTTCCTGCAAGCGGATATTTCCGTCGGCGTCGAAATAAATGACTTGCGCTTCATCTGCGGCAATGATTTCCGCGGCATCCGTACATAAAGATACACTTTTTGACGGCGGCGAAATGAGCGCATCCCAGTGACAAGCGCGCAGTTCTCCGTTTCCTTTACAATAATACAGCGTGCTGATGATGTTACGAAAGGACGAAACCTCGGTATCAATCAAAATACCTGGGGCTGCATCGGCCTGTGAGGTGGTATCTTGATATAATTCGCCGTCTTCCGTTAAGGAGATCATCCTGATGCCGTTTGTCTCTGCTTTACAGACGTGGCTCCGAACTGAGGCTATCTGTTTCCATCCCGTTTCACTGGACACGTACTCAGCAAGCTCTCCGGATTCGAACACGCAAACCATAGCACCATGATCAACATAAGCTGTTTTTCCATTCGGCGCAATCAGTTCCGGACCCGAATCCCCAAATTCTCCAATGTACCACAAAACTCCCGCAGTGTCGAGAAATACTGCGCCTGCATCTCCGGGTGTTATTGATGTGACAGAAGAAGCCAGCAAAACCGGGTCTCGAAGACCAAGGAGCCGGCTGCGGATTCCGTAGAGAAATTTCCAACGAAAGTTCATGTTTTCATATAAAGGAGATCTTGAACGATAAGATCCCGAAACATACAAATTGCCGTCGTCTGTGAGATAATATATTACGCCGGAATTATCTGCGGAGAGGGTTCTAATCGTTTCTTCGCCGGAAAGTGTTTGGAATCCGAACGCGGATAATGCCAAAATAACGATGATTGCCAGCATAGCAATTCCACATATCGCAACCCAAAGCTTTCGCTGTATCAATCTCATTGCAATTCCCTCCGAAATTAATCATCCCGAATTGGGAGGCTTAGTAGATACATTAAGGCAATAACTATAGGTTAATCAATCGTCAATCGGGGGACGGTTCTCTGATTGATAACCATTGTGCCGTACTATCGGTCAATCAGAGAACCGTCCCCTTGTATTATAGAGTCGTAGCGTTATAGACCTATTTTCAGGTTTGTGCTACAATGCAGAGGATGCTGTGGATTGGTGACTGTCCCCTACCGCATAGACGGTTTCAATTAGGCTCCGACCACAGCCCTTTGC
>JAFWTG010000080.1 GCA_017519005.1 Oscillospiraceae bacterium
CTCCACCAGAGCCTCCTGGATGATGCCGTCCTTGACGTTGAGGCTCAGCTTGCAGGCGCCCTGCTGGGGCGCGCACCAGCCGATGCCGTGGGTGTAGCCGGAGATGTCCTTGATCTCCTTGGCCTGGATCCATTTGCCCTCCTCGGGAATGGGAGCGGGACCGTGGTTCGGGCCCTTGGCGACGCAGACCATTTCTTCGACTTCCTTGGTGTATTGCATATGGCGTCAATCCTCGCTTTCAGCTTAATTTAGGGTCAGGATATTTTAACATATTATTTCGGATTTTGCAAGTGCTTATGAAGATATTCCGGGATTTATTCGCAATCAAAAATTGCTTTCTTCGCCACCAGCGCGCCGTAGTCGTTTTTCCAGCGGCGGTGGGGCTCCGAGGCGTCGTAGGCGGGCAGGGCCTCGGGGTCCATATCCAGGACGATCATCAGGTCATAGCGGTTGGGCCGGGCCACGCAGTTCCGCTTGAGCTCCAGGCCGCGGACGCCGGGGATTGTCATCGTCTGCTCAAAAATGGAGCGGATCGGCTCCAGCAGCGCCTCGACCTGAACGCCCTCGTTGAATTTCACGATGATGTGGTGCTTCATGGTCTTCCTCCTTCCTGATAAATTGACGTAAGGGACCTGGGCAGGCTCATTGCAGCTTTTCCCGGATCAGCGCCGCGATCTGCCGCATCTGATCCGCGTCAAAGGGATCGTGCAGCTCGCCCTGGTCCATAACGGTCTCCAAAAAGCCGTCCTTCTCCCGGGGGAGCAGACGATTCCAGGCGTCCAGACCCGCCCCGGCCTCCGCCTGCTCCAGCCCGTAAATCTCCATCGCCGGTACGTTGGAGACGCAGTAGCTGATGACGTAGAAGGGCTGCTCGAAGAGGTGCGTGACGTCGATCCAGCTCTTGGCGTAGAACTCCTCGTCCCCCGCCTGGAAATAGCCGTAGTCCCGGGCCAGCTCCAGCGACAGCTCGTTGAGCGCCTCCACGGTCCACTCCGAGGCGGGCCGGGCGTAGACCCGGTGCTCAAACTCCGCGTAGCTGCCCTGCTCGGTAAAGGTGTCCACGGCGTCCAGCAGCTTGTACTCTCGCAGCTCCTCCCGGTATTTCTCCGGCACGTAGGAGAGCAGCAGATACTCCATGCCCTGGGAGAAGACCTCCGACAGATCGTGGGAGTCGGTGGCATTCCGGTTATACCAGGCGTCCACAAAATGCCCGAACTCGTGGCCGAAGCTGAGAATATCGTCGCTGTAGCCCTCGGTCTTCACAAAGGCATAAGGGTTGTCGAAGGAGTAGAGATAGGTCTGGTAGGAGAGATTGCCCTTCTTCTCAGACACAGCGATGTCGCAGAGCTCATAGCGCTCCATGTCCGCATAGGCGCTGCGGACGACCCCGCCCATCTGCCGCGCGGCCGTGTAGATGGCGTCCAGATTCTCCTCCTCGCTGAGCTCCGTGTAGCGGAGCGCCTCCCAGCGGCGGTTCAGGTCCAGCTCGCCGTAGAGGGGGGCCAGCTCCTGCCGGATGGCCTCCAGCAGACGCTCCGCCTGCTCCGAGCCGTAATCCCGGCTGTAGAGGGCCAGATAGGCGTATTCCTCATAGCTGTCCAGCCCCAGGTAGTCGGCCAGCTCCTGCCGGACCGCCAGCAGCCGGAGGTAGATCTCGCCCAGGATCGGGGCGTATTTGTCGTAATAGAGGCTCCGGACCTCCTCCCAATCCGCTTCGCTGAGGCTGTCGTCCTCCTGCAGCGCCCAGAAGGAGCGCTCCTTCCCTTTCCAGCGCACGGTGGGGTCGGAAGAGGCCCGGCGGTACTCCGCGATGATCTCGTTTTCCTTCTGCATCAGGGCCACGAAGTCCGGGTCCAGGGTGGCGGAGTCTTCTCCCTGATAGGCGTCCACGACCCAGCCGCCCCAGAACTGCTCGTCCAGCTCCTCTGCGATCTCGCAGTTGGCGCAGGCCGCGCACAGGGACTCGAAGAGCTGGTCCATCACCGGGTCGTGTTCCAGAAACCAGTCGCACTCGTCGGCGTAGAATTCGTCGGTGACGTCGTGATACCAGCGGAGCTCCGCCACCACGCTCATGGTGCAGAACTCGTCGTATTCGGCGTAGAGCTGCTCCAGCCGGGCGACCACGCTGGGGACCGACAGGCCCTCGCCCCCCAGGGCCTCGATCAGCTCCTCATAGTCGACGGTGATGCCATCGAGGTCCGGCCGCCGGTAGACGATCCGGGAAAACCTGGGCATGTCGCCGTCATACTCGCCCTGCCCGGAGGGCTCGACGCTCCCGGACGAGGCGGAGCTCCCGTCCGCGGCGGCACTCCCCGCGGGGTCGGCGCTCCCGGCGGGAGCGGGCTTCTTCTCAGCGTCCGGCCCGAAAACCCGGAGCAGGACGAAAACGGCGATCAGCGCAACGCCAATCAGGATCAAGGTACGGGAGGCTTTCATGGCAGCGGCTCCTTTGTCGGTTTTTGTTTGATAAGGACATTATAGCCGATTTCAGGACGATTTGCAATCCCGATGTTCCGCGGACAATCGGGATTTGGCGAACTGATGCCAGCGGATCGAGCTTCAGACAAACCTCCCCTGCAAAGGGGAGGGGGACCGCCCGCAAGGGCGGTCAGCGTGTCAAAAAAGTTGAAAATTGAAAATTGAAAGTTGAGGGATCGTTCAAATTGCGATTTGAACGATGAGAACAAAAACATCGAAGTACGGACTGCCTCTTCGCTGGAAGTTATCCCCGATACAGTGGAAAATGGCC